>NZ_JBQHSE010000017.1:0-69903 GCF_052066395.1 Bariatricus sp. HCP28S3_A4
GGACAATTCCATTATATCAAAAGAGCGTTATTTATGCCCTTTTTATTGGCTGAAATATTGAATTTTCAAGGTACAGAACACCTTATCGGTGTGGGAAGTTTGAGTTATTAAGTCTTTATTTTTTCAATATCCTTACGAATGTAGTGGAAGTGTAGACATGAACGATATAATCCGGATGCCACTTTTTTTACAAGAAACATGCAGAATTGTTTGCTTTCGTTGGTAGAATTACTGCCCCGTTCATGCTACCATGATGTTAAGAATAATAGCATAGGTGGTAATAATAAGAGGAAAACTTACATTGATAATATCAGATGGTGCGCCTGCGAAATTGGAGGTGGAAAATAATGTTTGCGGATAATTTGATGGAGTTGAGAAAATACCATTCGCTGTCCCAAGAGGAACTGGCTGAAAAGGTATATGTGACAAGACAGACGATTTCAAATTTGGAGAACGGAAAAAGCTACCCCGATATTCAAAGCCTGTTGCTTCTCAGTTCATTGTTTAATGTATCTCTCGACCAACTAATTAAAGGAGATATAGAGACAATGAAAGAAATGATCAACGAGCAGGAAGTTAAGAAGTTTAATTATTACGGAAACATTTTCAGTATTCAGTTTTTGATTTTGATTATCTCAGCGGCCCCGCTGTTTATCTGGTTAGAATACTATACGTTTATACCTTTCTGGCTGTTATTTGCCATAACCATGTTTTGGGCATTGAAAGTTGAAAAAAATTAAGAAAGAAAATGATATTCAGACATACAAGGAGATAGTCGCCTTTACAGAAGGGAAGAAGCTGGATGAACTTCACAAAGCGATGGAAGTAGGAAAGCGTCCATACCAAAATGAATTAAAAGTTATCATCAGTGCTGTTGTTACGGCGGCGGTTTGCTTTTTAATCGGGTTTATGATGCACATATTCTTGAATTGAGCAACATTCACAAGAAAATTGTGAAGTAAATGATTCGTAGAATCCCATATTAATAAGGTTTTTCAGAAGTAAACGAAACATCGGTTGTTTTTTAAAAAACATACAGAACTTGGTGCGGTTTTCTTTCTTGTGCAATCCATGTGCCGTATTATTCCGAAGGGAGAACCTAATTGGTACCTGCCTATGGCTTTGGTGCTGAACTGCATAGCAATTTTCCTGAACATGGCGCAGAAGAAAAAAGAGAGCCGAAAATAATTGCAGATCATCAGAGCCGATGGGCAAGGTCCATCGGCTCTAATTACGCTCCGGGATATTCGGGATCGTCCAGATACACTCATTCAGGTAATAGGTCATAATAACCGGTTTTCGCATATTTTCGATGATGAGTTTACAATGGAATTCTATCTGATTCGAGAAACTGCGCCTTACCCAATAGGAATCCACCTTGTACCGCTCGCCGTTGATGCCGACATAAAGAGGCTTGATCTGCCCGTCATCGTTAAAGGAAGCGATGACCGGGACAATCTGCATGGGCAGATAATCATGGGAGTTGGAGGATAGGATTTGACTCATAAAGCATCACTCCTCGCTCGAAACATTTTGTTCATGTCTATCATCTCCTGGTTGAAAATATTGAAAGGATCTGATATAATTATACACGAACATACATTCGATTTCAACAACAAGATATAGGGGAATGATTGGTAATGAGACCATAGAAACCTGAGAGGAGGCTTAGATGTGACAGACAGAACATATATTGCAATTGATTTGAAATCTTTTTATGCCTCTGTAGAATGTATCGAAAGAGGTCTTGATCCGCTTACTACGAATCTGGTCGTTGCGGATGCATCCAGGACAGAGAAGACCATATGCCTTGCGGTATCCCCTTCCATGAAGAGCTACGGTATTCCGGGAAGGCCAAGATTATTTGAGGTGGTTCAAAAGATCAAGGAAGTAAATAGAGAGAGAAGATCAAAGATACCGGGCGGAGAATTTACAGGAGCGTCTTTTCATGCAGTAGAGCTTGCAAAGTCTCCAGATCTGGAGGTGGCTTATATAGCAGCAACTCCGAGAATGGCATATTACATGGAATACAGTACGAGGATTTTTGATATTTATTTAAGATATATTGCACCTGAGGATATGCATGTATATTCTATTGATGAGGTATTCATTGATGCTACGACTTATCTGAATACTTATGGGATGAGTGCCCGTGAGCTTGCGCTTAAAATGATTCGGGATGTGCTGCGGGAAACGGGAGTGACAGCAACAGCGGGAATCGGTACCAATATGTACCTTTGTAAGGTTGCTATGGATATTGTAGCCAAGAAGATCCCTGCGGACGCGGACGGAGTCCGGATCGCAGAACTTGATGAGATGTCCTATAGAAAGCTTTTGTGGAATCATGTCCCGCTTACGGATTTCTGGCGAGTCGGCCCGGGATACGCAAAGAAGCTTATGGCAAATGGCTTATATACTATGGGAGATATTGCGCGTTGTTCGATCGGAAAGCCGAATGAGTATTATAATGAGGCATTTTTATATAAGCTGTTTGGAGTGAATGCGGAGCTTTTAATCGACCATGCGTGGGGATGGGAGCCTACGACCATTGCGGAGATCAAGGCTTATAGACCGCAGAAGAACAGCCTGGGCTCCGGTCAGGTGCTTCATTGCGCGTACACGGCAGAAAAAGCAAGGCTGATCGTAAAGGAAATGACGGATTTACTGGTGCTCGATCTGGTGGATAAGAAGCTTGTCACAGATCAGATGGTACTTACGATCGGATATGACATAGAGAATCTGACGGATCCTGCAATCAGGAATAAATATCATGGAGAGGTTACTACAGACCATTATGGCAGACGAGTTCCGAAGCATGCGCATGGAACCATGAATCTGCCTTGTCAGACTTCTTCTACCAGGATTATTATGAAAGCAGTGGAAGAACTGTTTGACAGGATCGTCAATCCGGATTTACTTGTGCGAAGGGTGAATGTTGTGGCGTCAAGGGTGATCCCTGAGAGTGAAGTTCCTAAGAAGCAGACTTTTGAACAGCTTGATTTATTTACGGATTATGCAGCGCTCGAACGAGAAAGAGAGCAGGAGAACAAAGAGCGCGAGAAGGAGAAAAAGCTTCAGCGGGCGGTTCTGGATATTCAGAAAAAATACGGTAAGAACGCGGTCCTTAAGGGAATGAATTTGGAAGAGGGCGCTATGACCAGAGAAAGAAATGGACAGATAGGAGGCCATAAAGCGTGAGTGGATATTATAAAGACGAGCACAGATATGATGATATTATGGACCTGCCACACCACCAGTCTAAAGAGCGGACACACATGTCACTCCACGACAGGGCAGCGCAGTTTGCGCCTTTTGCGGCCCTTGCCGGACATGAGGAAGCCATCGAAGAAACCGCAAGACTTACAGATGAGAAGATCATGCTTGATGAGACTGCGATCGAGAAGATCAATGAGAAGCTTTACGATATCTCTCAGCATTTGTCTGAAAAAAGAAATGTGTCTATCACATATTTCAGGCCGGATACTCAAAAATGCGGCGGGGCATATCTTACGGATGTGGGAACGGTCAAAAAGATGGATGAGGTGGAAAAAGTCATTCTCATGGATAGTGGAATGAAGATAGCAATGGAGCAGATTATAGAGATAGAAGAAGTGTAGAGATAAATGTTGGAATCAACGGGAATGAAATGAGGAGAGTACATTGAGTACTCTCCTTAAAACATATCATTGTAAACTTATTTTTATGTCCCCGAAATTAACCCCGGTTCTGCTGTGCAACCAGCTGATCTGCGCCGTACTTCTTGCGGAGGGCAGGTTTTTCAATTTTGCCGGTGGCATTTCTCGGAACGTCTGCGAAGATAATTTTCTTCGGTCTCTTATATCTTGGAAGTCCTTTGCAGAATTCTTCGATTTCTTCCTCTGTGCAGGTCATGCCCGGTTTGATCGAGATAATCGCACCTGTGATCTCGCCGAGACGTGGATCCGGAAGACCGATAACGGCAACGTCATTGACCTTATCGAAGGTGCTCAGGAAGTTTTCAATCTGTACCGGATAAATGTTTTCTCCACCGCTGACGATGACATCTTTCTTACGGTCTACGAGGAAGTAGAAGCCGTCTTCATCCTGCATGGCCATATCACCGGTACGGAGCCAGCCGTCTACGATCGTCTCTGCGGTAGCCTTCGGATCATTGTAATAACAGGTCATAACACCGGGACCCTTGACACAGAGCTCTCCAACTTCTCCAAACGGAACTTCTTTCAGATTCTCGTCTACGATCTTGCATTCCCAGCGATATCCGGGAACACCGATAGCACCGACTTTATGAATATTCTCTACACCAAGGTGAACACATCCGGGACCAGTGGACTCGGAAAGTCCGTAGTTGGTATCGTAGAGATGGTTCGGGAAGTATTCTTTCCAGTGTTTGATCAGAGATGGCGGAACAGGCTGCGCACCAATGTGCATCAGTCTCCACTGACTCAGCTCATAATCTTCGAGCTTCACATCACCTCGGTC
Source organism: Bariatricus sp. HCP28S3_A4 (assembly GCF_052066395.1). Taxonomy (NCBI): domain Bacteria; kingdom Bacillati; phylum Bacillota; class Clostridia; order Lachnospirales; family Lachnospiraceae; genus Bariatricus; species Bariatricus sp. HCP28S3_A4. The sequence goes on from NZ_JBQHSE010000017.1 coordinate 4,480, forward strand.
CAGAGCATTCAGGATATCCTGAGCCCACGGAACCAGAAGCCATACGATAGTACATTTTTCTCTTGAAATAGCATCCAGAATGATTTCCGGAGTCGTGCCCTTCAGAAGAACTGCTTTGCTTCCTGCGCAGAGACTTCCCATCCAGTGGAATTTTGCTCCGGTATGATAAAGCGGCGGGATACAAAGGAAGGTATCGTTCCGGTCTGTCAGGTGATGTTTCTGTTCCATCTCTGCAGCCTGGGTCAGACTTTCATGATTATGTAAAATTGCTTTCGGGAATCCGGTGGTTCCGGAAGAAAAGTAGATAGCGGCATCATCGCTTTCTTCCAGATGGATCATCGGAGGCTGGCTGGAACAGTCGGCTACCATTTCACGATAGCTTTCGGCAAAGGTGGGACAGGTGTCTCCTACATAAATAAGAAGCCGTCCCTTGGTCAGCTCATCAACAATCGCTTCAATTCGGCCGATAAATTCCGGCCCAAAGAATAAGACATGTACTTCGGCCAGATCTGCACAATATTTAATTTCAGAAGAATCAAAACGGAAGTTAAAAGGAACGGCGATCGCACCGGTTTTCAAAATTCCGAAATAAATCGGCAGCCATTCCAGACAGTTAAACATCAGAATTGCAACGCGGTCCCCTTTCTTAATTCCACGTTCCAGAAGCATATTTGCAACGCGGTTTGCTTTTTCATCAAAGACACTCCATGTGATTTCTCTTCTGTACGGTTCAAAAGAAGTAGGCTGTACCAGACTGTATTCTCTCCAGCTGGTTCTTTTGGTGTCTTTCACAGATGGGTTCAGTTCCACAAGAGCCACTTCGTCCCCATATAATTTGTGATTTCTCTCAAGTAAATCAGTAACAGGCATGATGGATTTCCTCTCAATTCAAACTTTAATACTTTAAATCAAGATAGCATATTTGAAAGATAAAGTCAATAATCTGGCAGGATACTTTGAAAGGTACGATTTGTTTAACGTCGGAGGAGCTTCTGCCGATATAAAAATACTGTTTACCAATTCCGATAAAAATGATACAATAATACAATACAGTAATAAAGTGTACTCATTGTGCAGAAAAGAGAGGTTTATATGAAAAAGAATTTTCAGAGAACCAGAAACGAAGATATGTATAAGGCAATTCTTCAGCTGGAATCAATAGAAGAATGTATGGATTTTTTTGAGGATATCTGTGCAGAGACAGAGCTTCGCGCTATAGAACAGCGTTTTGATGTGGCGAGAATGCTCTCAAAGGGAAAAATCTATTCAGATATTATGAGTACAACAAGTGCCAGCACAGCAACTATCAGCCGTGTGAGCCGTGTGTTGAATGGCGGTACGGGTATGCTGGAGAAGACGTTGATTCGTTTGGAAGAGAGCGAAGTAAATGCAGAAAGTGAAAGTTGAAAGGAGAGTTACGATACCGATGAAACAGTTGATGCTAGGTAATAAGGCATTTGCCAGAGGTTTATACGAGGCAGGATGCAGCGTGGTGTCCAGTTATCCGGGGACGCCAAGTACAGAAGTCACAGAAGAAATTGCAAAATATGATGAGGTCTATTGTGAATGGGCTCCGAATGAAAAGGTGGCCATGGAAGTTGCTTTTGGAGCCTGTCTTGCCGGAAAAAGAAGCTTTTGCGGCATGAAGCATGTCGGACTTAATGTAGCGGCCGATCCGCTCTATACCTGCTCCTATACAGGTGTAAATGCAGGGATGGTGATTTGCGTGGCGGATGATCCGGGCATGCATTCTTCCCAGAATGAGCAGGATTCCCGCCATCATGCAATCGCAGCGAAGGTACCTATGTTGGAGCCGTCTGACTCTGCAGAAGCACTGGAATTTGTAAAGACCGCATATGAGATTTCGGAGACATTTGATACTCCGGTCATTATAAAAATGTGTACCAGAGTAGCACATTCCCAGAGCGTTGTCGTTCCGGGCGAGCGTGTGGTTCCTAAGCAGAAGCCATATGAAAAGAAGATTCAGAAATATGTAATGATGCCGGGTAATGCGATCCGCCGTCATCCATTTGTAGAAGAACGGACCAGAAAACTGATCGAATACGCGGAGACCAGCCCGCTGAATCGTGTGGAGATGGGAGGAACCGCACTGGGTATCATCACTTCGTCCACCTGCTATCAGTATGCGAAGGAAGTTTACGGAGAAAATGCAAGTATCTTGAAGCTTGGTATGGTAAATCCGCTGCCGGTAAAACTGATTCGGGATTTTGCGGCAAAGGTTGAAAAGCTGATCGTGATCGAAGAGCTGGATCCGATCATTGAAAATCATTGTAAGCAACTTGGCCTGACTTTATCAGGAAAAGATCTGCTTCCGATCTGCGGCGAGTTTTCTCAGAATCTCATTGCGGAAAAAATAGAAGGAAAATGTGCAGACTGTTATTCTCTTGGCGAACAGCTTCCGGGAAGACCGCCTGTTATGTGTGCAGGATGCCCGCACAGAGGACTGTTCTATACTCTTTCCAAGAATAAATGCACGGTTCTTGGAGACATCGGCTGCTATACCCTTGGCGCGGTAGCTCCCCTTGCCGCTATGGATATGACTCTTTGCATGGGTGCATCCATCAGTGCCGTTCACGGATTTAACAAAGCCAGCGGCGAAGAAAGTGAAGGAAAGACAGTAGCCGTGATCGGTGATTCCACCTTTATGCATTCCGGTATGACCGGTTTGGCAAATGTTGCCTATAACCAGAGTAATTCCACCATTATCATTCTGGATAATTCCATTACCGGTATGACCGGTCATCAGCAGAATCCGACGACCGGATACAACATCAAAGGTGATCCGGCAGGAAAGATTGATCTGGAGGCATTGTGCAGAGCGATGGGCTTCAACCGCGTAGCTGTCGTGGATCCATACAATCTGGAAGAGTGCGATAAAGTATTGAAAGAAGAACTTGCAGCAGATGAGCCGTCTGTCATCATCAGCCGCCGCCCATGTGCACTTCTTAAATATGTAAAACATAAAGCTCCTTTGAAAGTTGCTGTGGATAACTGTGTAGGATGTAAATCCTGTATGCGTCTTGGATGTCCTGCAATCAGTGTAAAAGACAAAAAAGCTGTGATCGATACAACATTGTGCGTTGGCTGCGGAGTTTGCCAGCAGATGTGTAAGTTTGATGCATTACAGAGCGGGGAGGAATAAAGAAATGACAAAGAATGTAATGATTGTCGGTGTAGGAGGACAGGGATCTCTCCTTGCCAGCAAACTTTTAGGATATCTCCTTCTGAATGAAGGATATGATGTAAAAGTATCTGAGGTACATGGTATGAGTCAACGCGGTGGAAGCGTGGTTACATATGTAAGATTTGGAGAGAAGGTGTATTCACCGGTCATTGACAAGGGTGAGGCAGACTTTATCGTATCCTTTGAAAAGCTGGAAGCGGCACGTTATGTGGAATATTTGAAAAAAGGCGGACGCATCGTGGTCAATACCCAGGAGATCGATCCAATGCCGGTCATCACCGGTGCAGCTTCTTATCCGGAGAACCTGATCGATAAGATGGAAGCAGAAGGAATCGCAGTTGATGCAATGGACTGCCTTTCCCTTGCAGAGCAGGCTGGCTCTGCCAAAGCGGTAAATCTGGTCCTGATGGGAAGACTTTCCAGATATTTTGATATTCCGGAAGAAAAATGGATCAGTGCTATTGAGAAGTGTGTTCCGGAAAAATTTGTCGAAATGAACAAAAGAGCGTTTGCCCTCGGGAGAGGTTAAACAATACAATAAGAAGGAGAAAAAGAGATGAAAAGATATTTTCAGCCAGAGATCGAATGCGCATCCAGGGATGAGATTCATAAGATCCAGAGTGAGAGACTTGTAAAACAGGTCCGGAATGTTTGGGACAATGTGCCAATGTACAGAAAGAAAATGGAGAAAAAAGGACTGACTCCGGAAGATATCAAGTCTGTGGATGATCTGCCGAAATTGCCTTTCATTGAAAAAGATGATTTAAGAGACGAGTACCCATATGGATTGCTTGCACGTCCGCTTTCAGAATGTGTTCGCATTCAGTCAACCAGTGGTACTACCGGAAGACGTGTGGTTGCCTTCTATACTCAGCATGACATTGATCTCTGGGAGGATTGCTGCGCCAGAGCAATCGTAGCCGCAGGCGGAACCAAAGAAGATGTCTGCCATGTAAGTTATGGTTATGGTTTGTTTACCGGCGGCCCGGGATTAAATGGTGGTTCCCACAAAGTAGGATGTCTGACGCTCCCGATGTCTTCCGGAAATACGGAGAGACAGATTCAGTTTATGACAGACCTGGGATCTACGATTCTTTGCTGTACTCCATCTTATGCTGCCTACCTAGCGGAGAGCATTCATGAAAAAGGGGTACGCGATCAGATCAAATTAAAAGCAGGTATTTTCGGAGCAGAAGCATGGACAGAAGAAATGCGCCATGATATCGAAGAACAGCTTGGCATTAAAGCGTATGATATTTATGGACTTACAGAAATTTCCGGTCCGGGTGTAGCCTTCGAATGCGAAGAGCAGACCGGTATGCATGTAAATGAAGACCATTTTATTCCGGAAATCATCAACCCGATCACGGGAGAGGTGCTTCCGGACGGCGAGAAGGGCGAGCTTGTATTTACCAGCATTTCGAAAGAAGCATTCCCGCTCATGAGATATCGTACCCGTGATATCTGTATCTTAAGCAGGAAAAAATGTTCTTGCGGAAGAACGCATGTGAAGATGAGTAAACCGCTTGGAAGAAGTGATGATATGCTGATCGTTAAGGGTGTAAATGTATTCCCGTCCCAGATCGAGACCGTACTTATGAACCAGGGATATCCGGCGAACTATCAGATCATCGTTGATCGTGTAAACAACAGTGACACCATCGAAGTTCAGGTAGAAATGACACCTGAGATGTTCTCCGACAACTTGAGTGTTGTATCCGAAAAAGAGAAAGAGCTTGTAAACGGACTGAAAGCGATGCTTGGAATTTACGCTAAGGTTAAGCTGGTTGCACCTAAGAGCATTGTAAGAAGTGAAGGCAAAGCAGTTCGAGTGATTGATAAACGAAACCTGTATCAGGGTTAATGAATAGGAGGGAAAATTCATGACAGTTAAACAGATTTCCGTATTTCTTGAAAACCAGCCGGGGAAACTTGCTGAGGTTGCAGCGGTTCTTTCCGCTCAGAAAATCAACCTTCGTGCAATTTCAGTAGCAGAAGCTTCTGATTTCGGTATTGCCCGTATCATCGTGGATGATGTTTTCAACGCAGTTACCATTCTGAAAAATGAAAATTATATTTGCTCTATTACCGATGTCATCGCTGTGGAAGTTCAGGATGAGCCCGGTATGCTTGCAAATATGATTGCTGTACTTGGGACAGAAGGAATCAATATTGAGTATATGTACACGATTTTGGGAAAGAAGAACGATGTTGCATATATGATCATTCGTACGAATGATGATGCACAAGCTGCAAAGATTCTGGATGCGAAAGGATTCCGTATTGTAGGTATGGACGCAATGAAGTAATTGGATAGAGAGAAAAGCAAAACCCACCGGAGAATTCTTCAGTGGGTTTTACTTTTATTGAATGCCTAATAATTTTATAGCATTTTCTGATAGAATCAATTCTTTTTCCCGATCAGTGAGTGCGCTTTCCTTCAGAATTTCAGCACAGGTTCTTTGGTCTGCCCATGGACAGTCGGTAGCAAAAAGAATCTTATCCGCGCCATGTTTGCGCACCATGTGGATAAACTGGGCTTCACTCACACGAGTGATAGAGTAAGCAGTGTCGAGAAAGATGTTCTGACCGCAGAGTTTTTCTTCGGCCTCATCGTAATTTTCGTTGCTTCCTAAATGTGCAAGAATCAGATTTTCCGGAGCAACATCTTTCAAAACGTCGAGAACCATATCGGGAGTGCAGAACTCATGATCCGGCGTATAGGGATCATATCCGGCATGAGTGATAACCGGAAGACCGATCTCGGATGCGGCATAGATCAGATTTTTCATGCGGATATCATTGAATTCTACATTCTGATAATGTGGGTGGACTTTGACTCCGGCGAATCCTTCTCGTTTAATCAGCGCCAGATGAGCTTTGCAGTCAGGATCGTCCGGATGGATACCCGCAAGGGAAATCAGCCGTTGCTCATGAACGGAAGCATACGTCTCGTTGATATAAACCGCAAAACGAAGGATGGAATCAAATTGCTTCACATCGGTTACGACAGGAAGCACAACACTGATGTCGATACCGGCCTGTTTCATGGAAGAACGCAAGCCGTCTGCACAACCGTTGGTGGTGGGCTTTTGTCTTATGACTGCTGCCAGATTGGAAATCGCTCGTTCTGCGATTTTCTCTGGAAATATATGAGTATGAAAATCAATAATCATGGGTGTTTTCTCTTCTAGTATTTATTTGACAGATTTTTATGTGTTATTTATAAGAATCTGCCAGTTTTTTGAACGCATCAAGCGCGCGTTCGATTCTTTCTGTAGGTACGCAGTAGGAAATACGTGCATGTCCCGGACAGCCGAAACCGGATCCCGGAACGATGAGGATATTAAACTGTTTTGCTCTTTCACAGAAAGCAACGTCATCTTCTTCCAGTGTCTTCGGGAAGATGTAGAAGGTTCCGTCCGGTTTTACTACATCAAAACCAATCTCGCGTAGCCCATTGTAAAGGAGATTGCGGTTGGTCTCATAGATGGTGATGTCGGCAGTCATATCTGCACACATGGCACATACGCGCTGGAAAAGTCCGGGTGCATTGACATATCCAAGGGAACGGCCTGCACCTGCAACAGCTGCGTACACCAGTCCGTGTTCCTCGACTTCATCCGGAACAAGAACGTATCCCAGACGTTCTCCCGGAAGGGAGAGGGACTTGGACCAGGAATAGCACACCAGAGTATTGTTGTAGTATTTAGGAAGGTACGGAACCTCAATACCATCGAACACGATCTCGCGATAAGGCTCATCCGCGATCAAGTAGATCGGATGGCCCAATTCAGCAGATTTTGCGTTGAGGATCTCCGCAAGTTTTGTGCAGGTCTCATGTGAATATACAACACCGCAGGGGTTATTCGGAGAGTTTACAATGACTGCTTTTGTGTTCTCGTTGATTGCTGCTTCAAACTTTTCAAAGTCGATCTGGAAAGCTTCGGTATCGGCAGGGATCAGATTCATTTTTGCGCCGGCACCTTCGATAAATACTTTGTATTCCGGGAAGTATGGTGCAAATACAATGACCTCGTCATCCTTGTTGCAAAGACCATTCAGACAGCAGCAAAGTGCAGCGGCGGCACCGACGGATACATAAAAGTTATCCGGTCCGAAAGATGTATCGAACCGTCTGTTTACGGAATCGGCAAGGAGCTTTCTGACTTCGATGTCTCCCTGAGCGCTGGTATAACCATGAATAACTACAGGATCTGTATCCTGAAGCAGTTTGATTGCAGTTTCATTGACTGCATCCGGAGCCGGAACACTTGGATTTCCGATGGAGAAATCAAATACATTCTCAGCGCCGATTTCTGCAGCTCTTTGTTTACCAAATTCGAAAAGTTCACGGATCACGGAACGGGAAGTTCCCAATGCCACCATTCTTTCATTTAAATTCGCCATGATGATTACCTCGTTGTTTTTGTTTATTTATGATTGGATTGTAGTTGTATATTAACGCGTTGCTGTAATAATGATAGAGCATAATATTTTATTTGTCAATGAAAGAATCCCGATGAAAAAGCATCTTATTGTATGAAAAAAGGAAAAAAACAAGCGGACGTATCCGTAATCTGATTGACAGATCAAATGGCGTATGCTACAATTTTATTACTTTAACGATTTAAAGATTAAAACTTTAAGGTACTAAAGAAAAAGCACAAACTCAATGAGTTAGTTGAGAGGGAAGAGGAAAGAAAATGTTAAAAGTAATTGTACTCCTGGCATACTTTGCACTGATGATCGCAATCGGTCTGTATTGCCGCAAAACAGCAACAGATGTAAATGGTTTTGTATTGGGCGGCCGCTCGGTTGGACCGTGGCTTACCGCTTTCGCATACGGTACTTCTTATTTTTCCGCGGTCGTATTTGTAGGATACGCGGGACAGTTTGGATGGAAATATGGTATCGCAGCGACCTGGGCCGGTATTGGAAATGCCATTATTGGCTCACTTCTTGCATGGGTAGTTCTGGGAAGAAGAACCAGAATCATGACACAGCATCTTGATTCAGCGACGATGCCGCAGTTTTTCGGACAGAGATACAACAGTAAAGCACTGAAATTGTGTGCTTCCCTGATTATCTTCGTGTTCCTGATCCCATATACAGCATCGCTTTATAATGGTCTTTCCAGATTATTCGGAATGGCATTTAACATTGATTATTCCGTATGTATTGTATTGATGGCAGTTCTCACCGGTATCTATGTAATTGCCGGAGGTTATATGGCTACTGCGATCAATGATTTCATTCAGGGTATGGTTATGCTGGTAGGTATTGTTGCAGTGATCGCGGCAGTCCTTGCAAGCAAAGGCGGATTTATGGAAGCATACCAGGGACTTGCACAGATTTCGGATGAAACGGTTTCTACCGCGCCCGGTGTATTCGCATCTTTCTTTGGACCTGATCCACTGAACCTGATGTTTGTGGTTATCCTTACTTCTCTTGGTACATGGGGACTTCCACAGATGGTTCAGAAATTTTATGCGATCAAAGATGAGAACGCGATTCAGAAAGGAACTATTATTTCCACGCTGTTTGCTCTGGTTGTAGCCGGCGGATGTTATTTCCTTGGCGGTTTCGGACGTCTGTTCTCCGATAAAATTGATATTGCCGCAAATGGATATGATTCTGTTATCCCGACCATGTTGGAGAGTTTAAGCCCGATGCTGATCGCACTGGTAGTAATCCTGGTACTTTCCGCATCTATGTCTACACTGTCCTCACTGGTAATCGCGTCCAGTTCCACACTGACGATCGATTTTATTAAAGATAACGTGGTAAAAGATATGGATGACAAAAAGCAGGTAACTGTAATCCGTGGATTTATCGTCGTATTTATCGCGATTTCTGCAGTACTTGCACTGATTCAGTATAAGAGTTCCGTAACCTTCATCGCACAGCTGATGGGTGTGTCATGGGGAGCACTTGCAGGTTCCTTCCTGGCTCCGTTCCTGTATTCGCTGTACTGGAAGAAGACAACGGTAGCATCCTGCTGGGTATCCTTCATCTGGGGCTGCGGTCTTACGTTTATCAATATGTTTGCAAGATCAAGCCTTCCGGTGATCATGCAGTCTCCGATCAATACGGGTGCAATCGCAATGCTCGGCGGTCTGATTATCGTTCCGCTTGTCAGCCTTGTTACACCGAAGCCGGATAAGAAACTGGTAGACGAGGCATTTGCCTGCTATGAAAAATCAACTGTAGTTTCACAGAAAACGGCACTTGGAAAATAAAGAATGTAGATGTTAAAAAATAGCTAAGATCGGGATGGGACTGGTCTTAGCTATTTTTTGATTTTAAATAAGTATTAGGGATTTTTGATTGTATTGTAAACTATTTTGAATTGTGTTAACATTTATAGACATAGGGATGGATCGGAGTGGGTGTGGATTAATTTATTTATGTACGTACGCACCGTAAAATGAAAAATGAGTGTAGATGTGGTCTGCTGACAAAAAACATGGAAAAGAAGTATTACGAAATTCTTTTTATAACTACTTTCATTGTTGGAATCATTAGTTTGATAATGCCTTGGGGACAAAGAACTACAATACCTGTTATTAGCTTCATTCTGATTATTATAGCACTGGGTGAAAAAGAACATAAAATAATAAATTTATGTTTTGCATGTCTTGGATATATGATAGATGTTATTTTTAATCAAATTGTATTATATATTTTGAATAAATTTTTTGGAATAATAGTAGTTGGTAGTTCTTATGTAGTTATATTCGATATTATATATACTGGAATATTTGCTTTACTCATCATTTTGATCAGAAAAATAATGTATAATAAGATAAATATTCTAAAATATATTAATAGCAGTAACAAATTTAATTCGGGGATATTAATAAATTTGATATGTTTTGTTGCTATTTTCGTAGCTAATGTAGTAATGGGACAAACAGTCAATTATAATCAATCCGTACTCTTAATGAATAGCGTTCTTTTTGGTCTCTGTTTTCTAAGTACAAGCATTGTACTGATTTATTTTACAAAGACCATCCGTTCCGAAGAAGAAAAGAAAGCAGACCAGGAACGTTTGAAAATGACGGAAAATTACGTATCCGGTTTGGAACAATTGATTGATGAATCCAGAGAGCTTCGCCATGATTACAAAAACCTGATCGCAACGATCTCCGGTTTCATCGAAGAGGATGACATGCCGCATTTGAAAGAGTATTTTGATACGAATATCCGGGATACCTGGGTGGCTTTAGATAAAAAGGGAAAAGCGTGGCAGTCCTTAAAAGATGTCGAGCCGCCTGCTGGGGCTCCTGATTGACAACGCCATCGAAGCGGCAGAAAAATCTGAAAAGAAATACGTAGATATTCGTATGGCAAATGCAGAAAACGGATATCGGATCATCATAGAGAATACATATGGCACAAAGCCTGAGTTAGCGCATCTCTATGATAAGGGTTATTCGACAAAAGGAGAAAATAGAGGCTATGGAATGTATTATGCACGCGAAATCATTTTGGATAATGAAGATATGGATTATTGTTTTGAGATTCAGGAAAATGTAATCGTGCAAAACATCAATATTGAAATCTAATGGCAGTGTTGCGTATGATTCTATCTGCAATGAGTGCCGGATTTGCCTGTATTATTCAAACTATGGATATTATTGGAACCGTGGTTCCGAAATAATGATGGATTAGACATAAAAGCAGCAGAAGGAAAGAAGCCTTTTGCTGCTTTTATGTCTTGTTGAATTTGAACAGTTTATATTTTTTCAATGTTTTCTATTTCAAGATACTGTCGGTACGCTTTTTATAAGCCACACACCATTTGGCGACAAGATAACTTATGACCGGCGTCAGACATATCCTGTGTTCTGAACTTAAAAATAATCGGAGCACCATGGAGTTTCCCGACTTTTTCCGCAGTGAATTTATCTGAATAAAACACACCTGCCTTTTTGATTATAACATGTTTTGCAAATAATGGTTCTGATTAATTCGAAGAATTCTGAAAACGGTATAGAAGAAAAGGACGTCTGAATGAGAAATAAATTAAATAGTTGTTTATATGCGATTAAAAGTAAAATATATTTGACATATTGTCATATAAGTGATAATCTATGGTTGGAAGGAACAAGGAGGTGAAGAGCAAGTGGCAAAAAACATTGCTATAAAGGTAGCGAGAGCTGAGAAAGATATGACACAAAAAGCCCTGGCTGAAGCGGTCGGAGTTTCGCGGCAGACCATGAATGCCATTGAAAAGGGTGAATACAATCCAACAATAAAACTATGCCGAAAGATTTGCCGTGTATTAAACAAGAGCTTAGATGATTTATTCTGGGAGGATGAGGAAGATGAAGAAAGAGAAGAATAATCTTGACGAGAGACAGGAACTGAAACTTTTGAAAATTGAACACAATGGCTGCTGGTTTGCTTTTTGGGGACTGCTGGCAGCAATGTTGATTCAGATGTTTTTGGGCAATGGCAGTCCGAAAAATCTTGCAGGAGAATGGATCGTATTTATGTGCCTTGCAATTTATCTATCGGCTGCCTGTATGAAAAATGGAATTTGGGACAGAAAATTAAAACCAAATTTTAAAACAAACGTAATTGCCAGTGTAATTGCAGGTACTGCATTAGGTGTCATTTGGTTTGTGATTTCCTATCAAAATTATCATAATTTTATCGGATCTATTATGACCGGTGTTTTTATGTTCGTTTGTACGGGAGGTTTATGTTTGGCTGCATTAGTAGTATCCTCACTGATATACAAAAAAAGAGTTGAAAAACTGGAAAAGGTGGATGAGGATTCTATGTGTGACGAATAGAATATATGATATGAATGGGATGAGCGGTGCTTCGGGAATTAGAATTCGAAGCACCGTTTATTATGTATCCGTTCCCAAAGTCATCTTAATTGACTTAATGCGATGTTGTGTTTATAATAATACTAATTTGAATGTGACTAGGTACCTGTCCCCTGGTCACTCGCAAACCGGAATTGATTTTATAATGACAGGAAAAGGCGGGAGTAGTGAGTATGATTAACAGGGAAGATATGCTGGAACTGACCAGACGTATGACCCCGGCCAGGTCTTCGGTGTCGAGGATTGCAGGGGCGTATTTTGATGAGGAAGGTTATGTTGACGGGACTTTTAATACGCATTTTCTGAAATTGTCGGTACCGGACCGGACAAAGAATCTGAATATGGCGAAGACGATTCTGATTTCCAGGACCAATGACCAAATGAAGGACTACCTAATCCCGGATTCTGCGAGAAAGCCGGGGAGCATCTGGCAGTTATTGGATGGGATTAAAGAGTCCGAACTTAAGAATGATGCATTTCTGGATATTTTGTATGAATTGATTCAAGAGAGAGTTCATCCGGGATATCCGTATGCTTGTTATCTTTATTTCGGACAATATGATGTTCCCGTAAAAGGCAGTGATAAGGAGTGGATGGAAGGATCGGAAGAGGTTTATACATACCTTTTATGCACAATCAGTCCGCTTATCGGCGAGTACGAACCGGGGAAACCGGAATTTGGATTCTTATATCCGGCTTTTCGTGACAGGACAACAGATAACAGATACATCAATATATTTGAAGAACAGAAAGGAAAATATTATGAACTGTATATGACACAGTATGCAGGGTTTGAAACGTAAATGATGGGAAGACTACAATTTCAAGAAATTGTAGTCTTCCGCTTTATTGACGGTTATTTTCTGCATTTTGTATAATAGGCGTAGCTGATATACGATGAGGAGAAAGGGGAACCAGGAGAAATGCAGAAAGAATTCTATACAGGTCATTTGTTTGATGTTTACCGGTATTTTGGAGCACATAAAGAAGGGGATCATTTTATTTTCCGTGTATTTGCACCGGGAGCGAGAGGCGTTACGGTCATGGGAGAATTTAGTAGCTGGCGGGAGATTCCGATGTATCAGGAGAACCAGAGTGGTGTATATATATCGGAGCCGATTGCGGCAAAGTTGGGACAAATGTATAAATATTGCATTTACACGGGAAAGGGCTGGCGGGTAGAGCATGCGGATCCTTATGGATTTCAGATGGAGCTGCGTCCGGCAAACTGTTCGATCCTGACGGAGTTGGATTCCTATCAGTTTCAGGACGAGGAATGGATGCAGTCGCGCACGGTAAGGCACGATGAGGCGTTGAATATTTACGAGCTGCACGCAGGATCCTGGAAAAAGAAAGGGGAAGAAGAGACGGACTGGTATGATTACGAGGAACTGGCGGAGCTTCTTATCCCATATATCAAGGAAAATCATTATACACATCTGGAATTCATGCCTCTTTCTGAGCACCCGTTTGACGGTTCCTGGGGGTATCAGAATACCGGATTTTTTGCGCCGACTTCACGGTATGGGACACCGGATCAGCTGAAAAAGCTGGTTGATAAATGCCATCAGGCAGGAATCGGAGTGATTATGGATTTTGTTCCGGTGCATTTTGCGGTGGATTATTATGGCTTGAAGGAATTCGACGGAACATGTCTGTATGAGTACCCAAATGCTGCAGTAGGAGAAAGTGAGTGGGGAAGCTGTAATTTCATGCATTCCCGGGGAGAGGTGCGCTGTTTCCTGCAGTCGGCGGCGAATTACTGGCTGGAGGAATTTCATTTTGACGGGCTTCGGATGGACGCGGTCAGCCGGTTGATCTACTGGCAGGGAGATGAACGACGCGGTGTGAACGGAACGACGCTGGATTTCCTGAAGACCATGAATCAGGGGCTGAAACAGCGCCATCCGACGGCGATGCTCATCGCAGAGGACTCGACTTCCTACCCGGGGGTGACAAAGCCGGTAGAGAAGGGCGGCCTCGGATTTGACTATAAATGGGATCTGGGATTCATGCATGACACGCTGGAGTATTTCCAGACGGCTCCGGAGTATCGAGCGCGGGATTATCATAAACTGACATTTTCTATGATGTATTTCTATCATGAAAATTATATGCTGGAATTCTGTCATGACGAAGTGGTACACGGGAAAGCGACGATCCTTCAGAAAATGAACGGGGATTACGATGGAAAATTTCCGCAGGCCAGAGCGATGTACATGTATATGATGGTGCATCCGGGTAAGAAACTGAATTTTATGGGAAATGAATTCGGCCAGCTCCGTGAGTGGGATGAGAAGCGGGAGCAGGACTGGGATATGCTGAAGTATCCGAATCATGATGCGCTTCACCGGTATATGATAGAACTGAACCGTATTTACCGGGAAAATGATGCGTTCCATAGGGACTATGATCCTGAGAATTTCCGGTGGGTGGACTGCCATCAGGAGGAGCGGTGCATTTATGCGATGGAACGCGTTGGAACCAAAAGAAAATATATAGCTGTCTTTAATTTTTCGAATGTATTGCAGGAAGCGTATGAATTTAAGGTTGAGGAAGATGCAAAAATCAGAGTGGCATTGCACTCAGACTGGGAAGAATTCGGTGGCAGTACCGCAAAAAAGACATCTCTTGCCCGAAATGAGTACAAAAATGGAAAGGTCATTCTAAATCTTCCGCCGTTTTCCGGAATATTGTTGGAATCAGAATAAAGAAAAAGGGGCACTTCATTTATAAGAGGTGCCCCTGCGTTTAAAATTTTGATATTTCGGTCTAATTCCTGTCCAATTTGCAGACTTTCCGGTCATAGGTGAGAAGACCGTTTACTTCTTCTTCGATGTCAGAAACCTGGGTGTAGATGGCTCCGCAAAGCCCCTTCTCGATCAGCGGATCGATCTCTTCACTCATCAGGCGGTAGAAAGCGCCTCTGAAATCGCTGACGGCCGGAAAAACCTTATACCCGTAAACACCGCGCGTGCTGACATGATCTTTGATCTGACAGGCGTACCCGCCATATTCGGAAATGACGAAAGCGCGTCGTTCCGGATTTACAAACTGTTTATCAAAGTAATTATGCTCACTCTTGAAATCCCCCTGTCCGCGGTCGAACCATCCGCTGGCGGAGTCGATCAGTCGGTCAGAATCCAGTTCCCGCAATAGCCGTGTGAGCTTCTTGGAGTCAAATTGTCCCCAGCCTTCATTGAAGATGACCCAGGTGCTGATACACGGGAAACAGCCAAGTGCCTGGACTGTATCGCGGCATTCCTGAATGAATTCTTCTCTGCCCCGGATACTCCTGCGGCCAAGAGGAAGGTGCAGCTTGTCACTCATACGTACCTTGAATTTCGGGAACAGAGCCGGGATCCAGGTCATAATGGGGGCATGATAGGCGCCGCCATTTACCATGTCCTGCCATACGATCATACCGAGGCGGTCACAGTGATAGTACCACCTGGCGGTCTCAATCTTCACATGCTTGCGCAGCATATTGAATCCAAGTTCTTTCATCTTGGTAATGTCATAGATCAGAGCATCGTCGGAAGGGGCGGTATAGAGTCCGTCCGGCCAGTAGCCCTGATCCAGGATTCCATTCAGAAAGAAGGGCTTGTGATTCAGGCAGAAACGGGAGATCCCTTTTGAATCCTTTTCAATAGTATAGGTGCGCATGGCGAAATATCCGGTCACCTCATCCTTGCCGGCACGGACACGCAGGCGGTACAGATAAGGATGATCCGGAGTCCACGGCTCCATCTGGTCCACATCGCAGTAGCAGGAATATTCACAAAGAGAATCGGAATAATTGGTGCAGATTCCTTTGGAAATGATGTTGCCGTCGGCATCAAGAACATGGCAGACGACCGCATCCTGATCACGGCATGCCGGTACCGGACGGTTCAATTTTAAAGAGACATGCACCGTTTCCTTGTCATACTGAGGAGTCAGATGCAGTTCCGTGATATAGATATCCGGAACCCATTCCGCCCAGACTGCCTGCCAGATGCCGCTTTGGGCTGTATAGAACATTCCGCCGCGTTTCAGCTTCTGTTTGCCGGTGCTGTGGAAGGAGCGGTCCGACTGGTCTCTGACAGATACTGACAGAATGTTGGAACGTTCGGTCAGTGCGTCGGTGATATCTACGGAAAACGGAAGATAACCTCCGGTGTGTTCGATGACGGTCCGGCCGTTGATCCGGACACTGGCCTGCTGGTCCACGGCACCAAAATGAAGAATACATCTCTTGCCGTATGGCGGAAGAATCTCATCGGGGAGTGTCCGTTCGCAGATCAGAGTATCATCCGGGAAAATCTGCTGCTGCACGCCCGACAGAGGAGCTTCCGGTGAAAAAGGAACCAGAATCTTCCCTGAAATAGGAGCATGGCGTTTCTTTTTGGAAATGATGGTATAATCCCAGTAACCGTTCAGAATCATAAAATGTTCGCGTACCATCTGGGGGCGCGGATACTCTTCCAGAACGTGCTCGGGATCCAGCGACTCGCCCCACGTTGTTGTAAGGGGAAGAAGACGCCTTTTGTGATTGAAAAAATGTGCACTTTTGAGAGCAGATAAAAGATCCATATCAATTCCTCTCTTTTGTAAATTCTTGTGCAGGAGTAGTCTGCACAATTCGCTTTTTATTAGTATACCATAGACCGGCAGACGCTTCTGCAATTTTATAGAATTTTTACAATTCCCGCTCATCTTTTTTGACCGGAACTTTGGGAGGCTGGTAGTGATAAACATCCTCATAGGAATCCAGCTCCGCACGGGATATGGGGAGAGAGGGAATCAGTCCTGTACAATCCTGGGAGGAGGCTGCATTGGCAAGATAATCATAGGAATCAATGATACGATTGTTTTGCTGTTTTTCTTTTTTGTTCATGAAAATAACCTTCCTTTTTTTATGATATTTTCTGCATCAGGGGAAAAACTATGTAAAATTCATTGTAAAAACTTTATAAAGAGTTTATGATAATGTAAGGAAACAAGTTATAAAAGAGGAGTAAATAGCGAAAAATGAAGATTGTTTTAGATACACATGCACATACATTGGCAAGTGGACATGCATATAATACGATAAGAGAAATGGCAAAGGCGGCTGCGGATAAAGGACTGGAGGCGATCGCACTGACGGATCATGCGCCGGACATGCCCGGAAGCTGCCATTTGTTCTATTTTCAGAATCTGCGTGTCGTTCCAAGAAATCAATGCGGCGTAAAGCTCTTCCTTGGAACGGAAGCCAATATACTGGATGAGAACGGAAGTGTGGATCTCCCGGATTCGGTTCTTGCGGAAATGGATCTGGTCATTGCCAGTATTCATCCGCCGTGCTATAAAGGGGCAAAGACGAAAAAGGATATTACAAACGCATATCTTGCAGCAATGGAGAACCCGCATATCGATATTATCGGGCATCCGGATGATGGTAGATTTATGGTAGATTATGAAGCAATCGTAAAGAAGGCGAAAGAGACGCACACGCTTCTGGAACTGAATAACAGTTCCCTCCGTCCGGGAGGATTCCGTGTGAATACCAGGGAAAATGATCTGGAAATGCTGCGTCTCTGTAAAAAATATGAGGTGCCGATCTCCATTGGAAGCGACGCCCACGTGGATGTGGATCTGGCAGGATTTGATCTGGCGATGGAAGTTTTGAAAGAATGCGAATTCCCAGAAGAACTGGTGGTAAATACATCCCTTGAGAGGCTGGAAAAAATACTTGCCATCTAGTTTTCATTACTATATAATGAATATATTGAGGTGAGAAATATGACAATTGACACGGAAGATTTACTGAACAGTATTATGGAGAGTATCGGAAGGATCGATTATATCAAACCTGCTGATATCCCGAATATTGATCTCTATATGGATCAGGTAACGACCTTCATGGAGGAACAGCTTAAGACGACGAAGCGGTATCCGGATGACAAGATCCTGACGAAGACAATGATCAATAATTATGCGAAAAATGACCTCCTTCCTCCGCCGGTGAAGAAGAAATACACCAAGGAACATCTGCTGGTATTGATCTTTATTTATTATTTTAAGAGTATTTTATCCATCAAGGATATCGTAACTCTGCTCGAACCCATGATCAGCCGATATTTCGGCTCGGAATCCGAGTTGGATATGGAGCGCGTTTATGATGAAATCTGTCAGATGGAGAAGGGCAGGGTCGGACAGACGCAGGAAAGTGTCGGCGAGCTGTACAAGATCGCTGAAGATTCTTTCAAAGATGCACCGGAAGAAGAAAGGGAGTATCTCCAGATGTTCGCCTTTATCTGTAATCTGAGTTTTGACGTATATATTAAAAAGCAGCTGATTGAAAAGCTCATTGACGGATTTCCGGAACATGAAGAAAATAAGAAAAAGTATAAAAAATAAGAACAGGACGCTTTCCCCAGGCGTCCTGTTCCTTCTCTCTTTTATTCTTCAGTTGCCTCCGGGTCCTTGCTAAGGCGGGCGAAAACCATGTCATATCCGTCATTTCCATAATTCAGTGAACGGTTTACACGGCTGATCGTCGCTGTAGAAGCTCCTGTCTTTTCTGCGATTTCCAGATAAGTCTTCTGTTCTCTCAGCATCTTCGCTACTTCGAAGCGCTGTGAGAGTGATAACAGTTCATTTACCGTGCAGACATCTTCAAAAAAAGTATAACATTCTTCGCGGTTTTTCAGACTTAAAACAGCATCAAATAAAAAATCAACAGCTTCAGTTCTAATTTTCCGGCTCATGATGATCCCTCCGTATCTTTATTGACCATACCATTTTAACACAGTAAATTTTTAAAGTCTATAAATATTTTCTTAAGTTCCATTTGTATGTAGGGATTCTTGAAAAAACAAGAGACAATTGAAGGATTTTATATTATAATAAAAAGTACGTCTGCGAAGGCAGAGATTAGACGGGAAAAGACAGGCTGTGACAAGCGGCTGCAGAAAAGGATGTAGAATATGAGTATTTATGATTCATTAAACGAACAGCAGAAAGAGGCTGTTTGCCATACAGAAGGACCGCTTCTGATCCTTGCGGGAGCAGGTTCGGGAAAAACGAGAGTGCTGACACATCGAATCGCATATCTCATTGAAGAAAAAGGAGTGAATCCCTGGAATATACTGGCGATTACATTTACCAACAAAGCGGCAGGAGAAATGCGGGAGCGAGTGGATTCCATCGTAGGATTCGGGGCAGAGAGCATCTGGGTGAGCACCTTTCATTCCATGTGCGTCCGGATTCTGAGAAGATACATTGAGCGTCTGGGATATGATACCAACTTTACGATCTATGACGCAGATGATCAGAAGACTCTGATGAAAGATGTGTGTAAATATTTGAAGATCGACACCAAGATGCTGAAAGAAAGAACCATTCTCGGGGCAATCTCATCGGCAAAGGATGAGATGGTCACACCGGAGGAATTTGCACTGAGGGCAGAGGGCGATTATATGCAGAAGAAGATCGCGCAGGCTTACACCGAGTATGAGAAACAGCTGCGGGCAAACAATGCGCTGGATTTTGATGATCTGCTGCTAAAGACGGTTCAGCTTTTCCAGACACAGCCGGATGTTCTTGAGAGCTATCAGGAACGATTCCGCTATATTATGGTGGATGAGTATCAGGATACCAATACAGTACAGTTCATGCTTGTGAGTATCCTTGCGGGGAAATACAAGAATCTCTGTGTAGTCGGAGACGATGATCAGTCCATTTACAAATTCCGTGGGGCAAATATTAAGAATATTCTGAATTTCGAACAGGTATTTCCGAATACGAAGGTCATCAAGCTGGAACAGAACTATCGATCCACGACGACGATCCTGGATGCGGCAAATGCAGTGATCCGCAACAACAAAGGACGTAAGGCGAAGGCGCTCTGGACCCAGAACGGTCTGGGAACGCCGATTCAGTTCCGCCAGTTTGATACGGCATTTGATGAGGCGGAATACATAGTAAACAATATAAAAAATGAAGTAAATTCAGGAAAACGAAGCTATCATGACTTTGCGGTTCTCTATCGTACCAATGCCCAGTCCCGTATGTTTGAAGAAAAGCTGGTTGTATCCAATGTGCCCTATCGGATTGTGGGCGGCATCAATTTCTATGCCAGACGGGAGATCAAGGATCTTCTTGCATATCTGAAAACCATTGATAACGGAAGAGATGACCTGGCTGTGCGGAGGATCATTAATGTGCCGAAGAGGGGAATCGGCCTGACCACGATCAACCGCGTGCAGGAGTATGCCGCAGAGCGTGAGATCGGCTTTTATGATGCGCTGGTTGGCGCACACAGTATTCCGGCGATTGGGCGAAGCGCAGGGAAGCTGGAATCCTTTGTGGCGCTGATCGAACAGCTGAAAGCCGAAAGCGCAAACATGAGCATTTCCAAGCTTATGGATGAGATCATCGAGCTGACCGGGTACGTGGAAGAACTGCAGGCTGATACTGATGAAGAGGCACAAAGTCGTATTGAAAATATCGAAGAATTCAAGAATAAAATCATAGCATACGAGGAATTATGTGAAGCAGAGGGAACGAAAGTTACTTTGTCCGGATTTCTCGAAGAAGTCGCACTGGTAGCCGATATTGACAGTCTTGACGAGGATACCGATTACGTGGTTCTTATGACCCTGCATAGTGCGAAAGGATTGGAATTTCCGCATGTCTATCTGGCAGGCATGGAGGATGGACTTTTCCCAAGTTATATGTCTGTTACCTCGGATGATCCGTCCGATATCGAAGAAGAAAGAAGACTCTGTTATGTGGGAATCACCCGGGCGAAGGAAGAACTGACCCTCACCTGCGCAAGACGGCGGATGGTCCGGGGCGAGACACAATATAACAGGATGTCCCGTTTTATGCAGGAAATCCCACCGGAACTTTTATCTACCGGAGAAATCTTCCACAAAGAAGAGAAAAAGGCAGAAGAGGCAAAGCGGACAGCATATCAGCAGGCTGTGATGAATTTCCACAAGAATGCCTATGCCGCACCGAAACAGTTCCAGGTCAAGAAGAGTGAGGGACTTTCTTACGGTGTAGGAGACAGGGTGCGTCATATGAAATTCGGTGAAGGAACGGTGACACAGATCACCGAAGGCGGACGTGATTACGAGGTGACGGTTCAGTTCGATACGGCCGGTGTAAAGAAGATGTTTGCTATGTTTGCAAAACTGGAAAAAGTCGAATAGAACGATAAAGAATTTCTAAAAATGATATAATTTGGTAGAAATTTAGTAACGGGAATGATATAATAATTTCATATTGATGAGCGTATGATACTCAGTGTAAGAACTCTGAGTGAATGGCAGAAAGGATGTGAAGGCATGAGCAGAATAGAAGAAATGCTTGCTACAACAAAATTGAATGACTTAATCCACAAGAAAGAGGAAGAGGATAAGGCTCAGAAGACGATTCTCTGGGTTCTGGCTATTGTAGGAGCAGTCGCAGCAGTTGCAGCAATCGCATATGCAGTATATTGTTTCTTTACTCCGGATTATCTTGAAGATTTCGATGAAGATTTCGACGATGACTTCGATGAAGATTTCTTCAGTGACGAGGATGAAGTACAGTAAGTTGAAAAGAGTAAAGCGAGGCAGGAATTGAGAGAAAGGTTCCTGTCTTGTTTTTTGCCATGCCTGAGCTTTGCTTATGCCAAGAAATTTGCATTGTTGATTAGAACAAGTATATTAGAATAGAATAGTATTTTTAGAGGTGTACGATGAAAAAAGGACAGATTCTGGAAGGAATGATTGAAAAAGTAGAATTTCCAAATAAAGGGATTGCAAGAATAGATGGGGAAGAGAAAAACGTGATTGTTAAAAACACATTGCCAGGGCAGAAGGTGAGCTTTGCAGTGAATAAAATCCGCAAAGGGCAGGCAGAAGGAAGACTCCTTCAGGTACTGGAACCGTCCCCGATTGAGATAGAACCGATGTGCCCACATTTCTGCCAGATGCCATCTGCAGAAGGAGACGATTTTCAAAAAGGCTGCGGAGGCTGCACGTATCAGAATCTCCCCTACGAAGAACAGATCCGCTTAAAAGCGACACAGATTAAAAACATGATGGATTCAGCGGTAAATGGAGACTATATCTGGGAAGGCGTCGCAGAAAGCCCGGTGCGGGAAGCATACCGGAACAAGATGGAATTCTCCTTCGGAGATGAGTACAAAGACGGTCCGCTTGCACTTGGAATGCATAAACGGGGAAGCTTTCATGACATTGTCCCTGTGACCGGATGCCGGATCGTAGATGAAGATTACCGGAAAATCCTTGCCGCCGTGCTGGAATTTGCCGCAGGGACAGGCCTTCCATACTACCACCGCATGCGTCATGTAGGATTCTATCGCCACCTACTGGTCAGAAAAGCGGTAAAGACAGGGGAAATCCTGATCGATCTTGTGACAACGACAGAGTATGAACTGGATAAAAGGGGACTGGTGAATTGCCTGACAGCCCTTGAACTGGACGGGACGATAGCCGGAATTCTTCATACGAAAAATGACAGCCTGGCGGATGTCGTGAAAGATGAAGGAACGGAAATATTGTATGGGCAGGATTATTTTTACGAAGAACTCCTGGGACTTAAGTTCAAGATCACACCATTTTCCTTCTTCCAGACCAACTCCCTGGGAGCGGAAGTGCTGTATGAAAAGGTAAGAGATTATATCGGTGAGACGAAAGATAAGGTGATTTTCGACCTCTACAGCGGAACCGGCACCATTGCCCAGATCCTTGCGCCGGTTGCAAAAAAAGTTGTTGGTGTGGAGATCGTGGAAGAAGCAGTGGAAGCGGCAAAGGAAAATGCGAAAATGAACGGGCTCGATAACTGTACCTTCTGGGCAGGCGATGTGCTGAAGGTGATCGATGACCTCGGGGAAGTGCCGGATCTGATCGTGCTGGATCCGCCCAGAGACGGCGTGCACCCGAAGGCGCTGGAGAAGATCATTGATTTTGGCGTGGAGAAGATGGTTTATATCGCATGTAAGCCGACCAGTGTGGCGAGAGATCTGGAAATGCTGCAGGGGAGAGGGTATCAGGTGGAACGGATTGGGTGCGTGGATTTATTCCCGGGAACGGTTCATGTGGAAGTCGTCACATGTCTACAAAGGGTGAATTCGTAGAAATCCTTGAATTTACGCACTTTTCGAGGGTTTTCAAGTTCAATAAGACTTCGGAAATCGGACGAAAAAAAGAGATTTTTAACGAAATAAAAGTCTCGGTAGTTATGGAACTGGTATGAGTGGACACAAAAATGTACACGTAACAAATGAGCCATGCAAGGACTGAGCATGATACACGTTGGGAGCTTGCTCGCATAAGTGTATCAATGTGAAAGGACTTATAGGGCGAATGCTCGTGACCGAGATGAAGCGTAGCGGAATCGAGGTACATGGCGAATACCATTATTATCAACAATCAAATATTGAAACAAAGCGATAGACCGCTTGTTTTCTACATTTTTTGTGGAGAGCAGGTGGTCTTTTTGTTTGGAGTAAACTGCCAGCTTTCCTGTGATACCTCTGAAAAAGTTATGAGGAGGCAGAAAATGGAGAGAACAAATGAAATATGTTCCTTTGGGACAGACGAGTATGGTTTACAAACGGGAATCGTCAAAATCAGTGAATTGCACGAATTTAAAGGACATCCCTTTAAGGTGGAAAATGATATTCAGTTGTTTGAACTGATGCGGAGCATTGAAGATAAAGGCGTGTTAGTTCCTTTGATTGTAAGAAGCAATCCCTATGGCGAGGGTTATGAAATCATTGCCGGACACAGAAGAAAGGCAGCGTGTGCGTGGGCAGGAATTGAGGAAGTGCCTGTAATTATTCGAGAGCTGGATGATGCAGATGCAGTGATAGCGATGATTGATAGCAATTTACAACGAGCGCATATCAAACCCAGTGAAAAAGCTTATGCCTATAAGATGAAGCTGGAGGCAATGAAATCACAGGGTAAACGAAATGATCTGTTTGTGTCCCAAGTTGGGACAAAGTTGGAAAAGGAGCAGACGAAAGAGGGAAAGACAATTCTTCGGGCAGATGACAGACTGGCAAAGGAAGTCGGAGAAAGCCGAAATCAGATAGCGAGATATATCCGTCTTACGAATCTTGTTCCGAAGATTTTGGATATGGTAGACGAAGGAAAGATTGCATTTACCATTGGAGTGGAACTTTCCTATCTGACGGAAGAAGAACAGTATGAACTTCATGCTGTGATGGATTTGGAACAGTGTACACCATCCTTATCACAGGCAAATCGAATGAAGCGTATGAGTCAAGCAGGAACTTTGGATATGGATGAAATGTATTCAATTTTGGAGCAGGAGAAACCAAATCAGAGAGAGCAGATCAAGATTCGTGCTGATACTTTAGCAGATTATTTTCCAAAGGATTTTACACCAAAACAGAAAGTAGAGTTGATTGAATCATTAGTAAAAGAGTGGCACGCAAAGCAGATGGTGCAAACAAAACCATCGGTGCAACAGAAATTAAAGAAAACAGGGCGAGAACGATAGGAGGAATGGACGATGAAGAAAGAATTATCAATTTTTGAACAGATGGGTGGAACTTATACAGAAATAGACGGGATTTTTTATCCGAATCTGATACTGAAGCCGGAAAAGAATGTTTTTGTAGGGAAGTACGGGACTATCTGGATGAGTTATCTGGAGGAAAATTATCCAATGCGATATGTAGAACTGCATTCCGCTGGAGAATTAAGACAAAAGGCAGCAGAAGTGAATGAGGAAGCCATGAGTGTACTGAATACGATGGTGCAGGCGTATTTAAAGAAGCACAAACCAAAGAATCCGAATTCCACAATGGAGATGTGGAGATTAAGGGAACAGGCAAGAGCCATAGCAGAAGAATTTATTTTAGAAGATATTGTTTGTAGATTTCATTAAGGAGGAGATGTGAGTATGACAGAAAAATTAAGAGATTATAGTGTAAATGGTGCAATGATCATTGGCGTAGACAATGGTTATGGGAATATGAAAACAGCCAGAAGATGCTTTAAAACAGCGTTGGTAAAATATGATTCTGAACCAGTTCTTAGCAGAGACTATCTGGAGTATGATGGTAAATTTTATGTGATCGGCGAGGGACACAAGGGCTTTGTGGCTGATAAGCAGTCGGATGAAGATAATTATATTTTGACATTGGCTGCGATCACAAAGGAACTGGAAGCGAGAGGTTTTAAGCAGGCAGTCAATACAGCAAGAGTTCATCTTGCTGTCGGACTTCCGCTGAAATGGGTGCAGACACAGCGAGAAACGTTTCGTCAGTATCTGATGAAAAATCGTATGGTGGAGGTCAGATACAAAGGCAGATTATATCGTTTGGAATTTGTTGGATGTACAGTTATGCCACAGTGTTATTCTGCGGTAGCAGAAAATCTGAAAGACTTTAAAGGGATTACCCTTCTTGCAGACATTGGAAACGGCACAATGAACCTGATGTATCTGAATAACGGCAGACCGATGGAGAGTAAAGCATGGACAGAAAAACTGGGCGTGTTCCAGTGCTATCAGAAGATTCATAATCTGGTGCAGGACAATACAGGGGAATGCCTGATGGCAGAAGTGATTGAATCATTTCTCCGTACTGGAGAAACGGACTTGCCGGAAAAATATGCTGAGCTTATGAAACAGGCAACCATTGCATATACGGAAGAAATCATGCAGAAGCTGAAAGACCATGAATTTAATGCAGAACTGATGAGAGTATATTTTATGGGTGGTGGTGCAAGGCTTGTAGAACAGTTTGGGAAATATAATCCAGAAAGAACTGTTTTCAATCACGATATTCGGGCAAACGCAAAAGGATATGAGTATTACTGTTATATGCTGCTCCGTCATCAGAATCAGAGAAAGTAGGTGATGACAGATGGAAAAAAGACAGAGGAATCATAATATCCGCTTCAATCTGGAAAATGAAGAAGCAAGAAAGGCTTGGGAGAATCTCCATTCCAAAGAAGTGGAAACGGATTTTAAGTCCTTAAATGCCTTTGTGATCACTGCAATCAATGACTACTATGAGAGACACTTGCAGATCAAGGCAGATTCTTATTTCGAGACAAGAGAAAAAGAAGATGCCTTCGCAAAACGAATGGTGCAGATGGTAGAGCAAAAGGTACTTGCGAATCTTCCGGCACTTGCTGGAATGTACCAGATGCAACAGAGTATGCTGATGGCAGGACTGATAGGAACTGGGCAAGGAGTGGGAAATATTTACCCACAACCGATGAGTGTAGTTCCTACAGCACCTGTCAAAGCAGAACAACCATCCACAAAAAGTGACAGCAACGAACCCGAAGAGAATGAATTTCTGGATTATTCCTTCGGTGTGTAGTGGATACACTTTTAGGTGGAACGGTTGCCAAAAGACCGAAAATATCAGCCCACCCTTGCGAATGGGCTGATGTTGTTCGGTCGGGGGTTCTTAGGGGGCGAAGCCCCATAAGCAGGTAGAACCAGAGGCGTACGACAATGAGGAGAAGAAAATAGAAGTGTCACGTAAGTGGCAGTTCCATTTTTTTTGACGATTTGGCAAGCCAGAGGTACTACCTGCCTATATCATCCCCACCACATCGGGAACATCCGATACGTTTCTTCAGCTGGAAAACGATGTGGGAAATATGTTTTGAGCGTGGAGCGAAAAGCATATTTCGTCTGTCTGGAGAAGTTTTATTGACAGACAGATATAAGGGGGATGATGTGCATTGCTTACGGAGGACGGCTCTGATAGGAAGATGGAACATCTTCCCAAATGGCTACGGAGAAATATCAGAATGTTAAAAAATGGATATGGATTGGAACGGATGGGATAAGGATAGGTTGCATATATCTTTGGAAATACAGCACTTTTGCAGTATGACTGGATAGATTTGCAACTGCTTCGATTGTTATTACTTCTATTCCACCAGTCATATAGTCATTTTTGATAGAAAATGTAGCCGAGATAATACAACTGAATAAAACAGAAAAAGGGAAAGAGAAAGTCATACAGTTCTAAAACAGGGTTGTGTGGCTTTTTTGCATTTATGGGAGGAGATGAATTATATGGGATTTCGAGCAAAAGATGAAATTATTTATTCCCGTGTGTATGGGAAAACGAAGCAAGAGTTTGACCGACAGATGGCGGATAGCGGATATAAAAATTCTTCCGATTTTATGGAATATCTTCTGCGTGTCAATAAAGGAAAACAGATAGACGGAGTAACATTAAAGGAATTTACAGATGTGATGAAAGAGGTGGCTCATGAGCTGAAAAAGCAAGGGGTGAACATCAACCAGATGGCAAGGTACATCAACCAATATCCAGACCTTGCTACAGCAACATCTTTTCGCTTTTATGAACGGGCATACAAGAATCTGGAAGATAAGGTATTAGAATTATTGGAGAGGGTAGCATAATGGCAGAGGTATTTGGAAATGTAAATGTGAAATATAATCCTTGTAAATCCATCGCACAGTTAAAGAGTGCTGCGGATTATATTTTGGGAAAAAGAAAAGAGCAGATTGCAGAAGGGATTGAGAAAACAAGACCAGAACTTTATAACGCATTTGGATGTAATCGGGACAATTTTGCAAATAGTCTGCTTATGACCAGAAAAATGCATCAGAAAAAGTATTCCAGATACAAGCCGAAGGAGATTCTGGCACAGAAGTTGTCCATTTCCTTTCATCCTGATGATAACGATAAACTGACTTATGATGAAGCAAATAAAATGGCAGAGCAATTTGCAAGGGAGTTCTTCTGGAGCAAGGGATATGAGGTACTATTTGCGGTGCATACGGATACAGACCATATTCACGCCCACTTTCTTGTGAGTAACTGCAATCAGAAGGATGGTTCTTCTTTCCGCAGAGGACCGAAGGAACTGGTGGAAATGTCAAAGTATTTTGGGAATCAATGTCAGGAAAGAGGACTTGTCAATTCCATTCGTGATTCTTATTACAGTAAAGAGAAAGAGAGGGAAGAAATCACGTTTGCAGAACATCAGATGAAGAAGCGTGAAAAGTTGTCATTTAAGGATGAAATCAAAACCTATATCCGTCTTGCAATGAATGATAGCCAGACAAAGACCGTACAGGACGTTGTGGATATGCTCAAGGATGTTTATGGAATGGATATCCGATGGAAAGGAAAGACCATTAGCTATGCTCTGCCCTATAATCTGAATAAAGGTGGCAGGACAAAAGCTGTGCGTGGAAGTAAGCTTGGTAAACGGTTTACCGTAGAGGGAATGGAACAGTATCTACAGGAAAAGGCACGCAAAAATCTGGAGTATCAGCGAACAGACTGGGAAATCGAAGAATCAAAGCTGCGAGTAGATGACTATTTTGATTGGGAAGAACAGCCTACAGAGGATAAATCTGTTTATCAAGGTTTTGATGAATTTCTGGAGAAAGAGAATATTCCAGAAAATGATACAGACGTGTTCTATGGCGGTGCATTTCAGGAGTTTCATAAACAGTGGCAAGGGATTGAGGAAAAGTCAATGCCAGAAGAACCTGTTGATTACACGAAGTTTTCTATGAAAGAACGAGCAGAGCTTCTTCCACCACCTACAGATAATACGATGGAGGAATTTGAGCAGTATAAAGTTCGTATGGGGTACAATCAGGAGAAGTTGAAATCTGTTCGATACCGCATGAGTGTGTACGATGATTTCTTAAGGGAATATGATTATCGTAAGAAAATCAAAGGTATGGACAGAGTGCAGCCAAAACCTGCGAAAAAGAAACAAAGAGATTATAGCAGATAGCCAATATTTACCAGCCAAGCAATGAAGTCATATTTTATATGATTTTGTTGTTTGGCTTTTTTTCATCAAAGAAACTTGGTGAAAGAAGGATATGGAGGGAACAAATGAAAAATGAAAACAATATTTATGGATATGTTCGAGTATCCAGCATGGATCAGAATGAAGATAGACAAATGATTGCTCTTTCCGAAGCAGGTGTATCGGAAAAGAATATTTTTAAGGATAAGTTGTCGGGCAAAAGTTTTGACAGACCACAGTATAAGAAGTTGGTAAAAAAGTTAAAGGCTGGGGATCTGCTATATATTCTCAGTATTGACCGCTTGGGAAGAAATTATGAGGAAATCCAAAACCAGTGGCGTATCATTACGAAGGAAAAAGGAGCTGATATTTGTGTGCTGGATATGCCACTTCTGGATACAAGGCAGGGAAAAGATTTGATGGGAACTTTTATTGCAGACCTTGTGTTGCAGATCCTGTCTTTCGTGGCACAAAGTGAGCGTGAAAATATCCGTAAACGACAGGAACAGGGAATTGCAGCTGCGAAAGCAAGAGGTGTCCGTTTTGGTAGACCGGAAAAGCCTGTGCCGGATAATTTTGGGAAGATCGTGTCGGATTGGGAAAAGAAAAAGGTTTCTTTTGAAAAAACATTGGAATTATGTGATATGAGCGAAGCGACTTTTTATAGGAAATTACGTGAATACAGGCTCAGGAAAAGTGGGTAGAAAGTAAATGCGGCTATCAAAAGGTTACCTTTTGATAAAACTATTATGAAAATATTTCTCATCAAAATCTTTTTGATTTTATTTAAAAAAATTGCAAAATCCTTGTCATTTTGACTTTATCGTAGTAAAATTTTTATTGTATAGACGGCTATCAAAAGGTAAACCTTTTGATAATTGTGTATTTGAATCGTTATAAGTAATGAAATATCCCGTTGGTAAAATTCATTTTACAGAATAATTTCTGAAGTTGTATATAATTTAAATCGATATAAAACAGAACACGGAGTTTTAGGCCTACGTTCACAATCATTATCATATTAAGTGGATGGATGAATTTTGGGGCAGTATTTAGGCTTCGATTGGAAATGTTAGTCTTAAAAGCAACGTGGTTAAATTACAAAATTTAGACAAAGAAAAGAGGAAGAGAAATGAAGAGAATTTTTAAAGTATTCGCCTTAGTTACAGTATTTTGTTTTTTGCTATCAGCATGTAGTTCAGGAAATAATTACGAGAAAAATATTTTAGGAAAATGGTCTCTCGACGAAGAAAGTAAAGGTTATTACGATTTGACTTTTTTTGATGATGGTACTTGCATATATAGTGATAATACAGGAAGTAGCTGTGATTGGGCAATTGTAAATGACAATAAATTGAAGTTAGACCTTGATACTCCTATTTATACCATATCTTCTATTACATCTGAGAAGATGATTCTGCTGGATGGTGATACAGAAGTCATTTATCACAAAGTTGAAGAGTAATATCTAACATTTTTAAGAAAAGGTAGGAAATAAAATTCATCCATCATCCATTCACTTAATATGATAATGATTGTGACATTTGTTACATAGTATTCATCACAGATTTTACTAAACTTTTATTAAAACGTATTCATAACAGGGGGAAAAGCATGAAATATAAAATTCAATATTCTTGCGTTAGTCATGTTGGAAATTATAGAAGCATCAATCAAGACAACTTCATATGCAATGGTAATTATTTGAATGAAGAAAGCGATAAAATAAAATTTCCGCTGACTGGATATCTGCCCCGAGACCATTCTTCAATTATAGGGATTTTTGACGGGATGGGCGGTGAAGAATGCGGGGAAGTTGCATCGTTTTTGGCGGTAAAGGAAGCAGCTTCAATTACACCAACAGAAAAGGTGATTGAAACTTTATTAGAGCTTTGTAAAAAAGCCAACGAGAGCATTTGCAACTATGCCGCTGAAAACGAAATTTCTGCCATGGGAACGACGGCAGCTCTTCTTTTATTCACAAAAAAGGAAATAGGTTTGTGCAATATTGGCGACAGCAAAATATTTCGTTTTGCGAATGAAAAACTGGAACAGCTTTCTATAGATCATGTTACTGTTGCGGCTCATGGAATAAAACCACCGTTATCACAAAATCTTGGTATTCCTCCGTCAGAGATGATTATTGAACCGTATATCGCAATGGGGCAATACAATATCGGTGATATATATCTGATTTGCTCAGACGGATTGACAGATATGTTGACACAAGAGGAGATTGTAAATGTTCTTCTCACGTCACCTCTCAATAACGCAGTAAATCAGCTGTTGGAACAAGCACTGGCAAAAGGAGGGAAGGATAATATCACAATTATTCTTTGCAAAATTGAACGGGAAAATAATGGCGTTTTTAATCGCCTGTTTAAATCAAAACTGAAGAAAAAGGAAGGAAATACTAATGGAAATTAATGTGTTAAAACAAATATGGCCGGAATGGCAAGTTGAGGGAAAACCTCTCGGAAAGGGATCGTATGGTGTAGTTTATAAGGCAGTTCGCAGAGATCACAATGTGGAAAGTTACGCAGCAATTAAGGTGATTTCTATTCCAACCGACCCATCAGAGGTGGACTCGCTACATTCTGAAGGATTGGATATGAATGCAACCAGAACTTATCTGCAAGGTATCGTAAAAGATTTTGTCAGCGAAATTCAGCTTATGGAGTCGTTGAAAGGAGTTCAAAATATTGTCAGCGTTGAAGACTATAAAGTTGTAGAAAAAGCTGACGAGGTTGGCTGGGATATCTATATTCGAATGGAATTACTCACGCCATTTGACAAGTATAAATGCGATAAAAGCATAACAGAAGAGGATATTATCAAATTAGGGTGTGATATTTGTACAGCTCTTGAGA
Organism: Bariatricus sp. HCP28S3_A4; assembly: GCF_052066395.1. Classification (NCBI taxonomy): domain Bacteria; kingdom Bacillati; phylum Bacillota; class Clostridia; order Lachnospirales; family Lachnospiraceae; genus Bariatricus; species Bariatricus sp. HCP28S3_A4. The sequence goes on from NZ_JBQHSE010000017.1 coordinate 36,188, forward strand.
TTTGTGGAAAACGAAACATTATTCATCGTGATATAAAACCTGCGAATATTTTTGTGAATGATTTCGGGGATTTTAAATTGGGTGATTTTGGTATTGCTCGTAAATTGGAAAATATGTCCGGTGGTCTCTCTCAGAAAGGGACTCCAGATTACATGGCACCCGAAGTGGCAAACAATAGTGATTATGATTCTCGGGTTGATATTTATTCACTAGGAATTGTACTTTATCGTTTGCTTAATTGCAACAGACCGCCATTTTTGGATACTGAGAAACAACTTCTGAGTCCAAGCGAAAGAAAAATCGCATGGGATCGTAGAATTCGTGGAGAACAGTTACCGGCACCGTGTGAGGCTTCTCCGGCTATGGCAGACTTGCTCCTTCGTGCTTGTGCTTATGACCCTAATATGCGTTTTGCTTCTGCTACAGAAATGAAGCAGGCACTTATGAGTGTTGCTAATGGTACTTATCAGATGTTGGCAGTCAATGATCTGGATAAAACAAAATCTGTTCGCAAGGCGACAGATAGTTATGACAAAACCCGTTCTGTACGTAAAGCACCTGCTACCAATTATCAGTCAGGTCAGGTTGTAGGTTCTTTCGGGAATAAACCGAGCAAAAAGAGTAATTTACCTAAAATAATTCCTGCTGTATTAGCGGTTATTGTTCTTGTAGGCGTGGGTATATTTGCAGTTCCTAAAATCATCGATAACGATGAAACTGCCATAACATCAGACAATACTGGCTCAGAAAATGGCCAATATTCCAAAGGTGATGAGGAACAGATTGCCAATATTATTGCAGATGCAGAAGCGTTAGCTACTAAGGAAGACTATGAGGGTGCACTTACTAAAGTAAAGGCTGGTCTTGTTACTTATCCAAAATCAGAGGAATTACAAAATAAATCGGATGAATATACAACTATGCTTAATACACAGATTAAAGAAAAGGCTCTTGATGATGCGGATACTCTTGTAAAATCTGGCGATTATCTTGCAGCAATTCAAACTATTGAAGCAGCAACTAATACTATTGGCGAGGATGCAGAACTTAATGCTAAAGCAAAAGAATATGAAAATTCGTATGTATCTGAGACTTTAGAACAAGCTAACACATTTGTTGAAAATAAGGATTTTGATGCGGCAGACAAATTGCTTGAAACTGCTTTAGGAAAGTTCCCAGATAATACAATTTTAAAACAAAAGATACAAGAAATAGATGAATGCCGACCAAAATATTTGCTGGATGTTATTGCTCCTTATGAAAAGCCGTATCATTATGAAGATCATAATACAGTACCTTTCTCAATGGGTGGACAATCATTTACGCATGGTTTTACTTGTATGGGATATGGTGATCGCAATCTTGGAAATCTTACATATTTTAATCTTGGTGGGAAATATACAGAATTGTCTTTTACAGCTGGAATTGTTGACGAACATGCTCCAGTTAACGGCGAGACAATCGTGTTTAGTGTTGCAATTGATGGTAATGTAGTAGATAGCTTTGAAATGAAAGAAGGAGATTTACCAGTTGATCGTACAATTACTATTCCACAAGGAAACCAACTTGTTTTCTCTGTATATAGTAATCAGGGTACAGCATTTTATGATGGAAATTATGGTATAGCCAATATTACTGTTAACTAAAGATTGCCTAAGAGTTTATGAACAAACAAGATTTAAATGAGGAGGTTAATGTTTCATGCAAGATTTAGATAAAACAACTCATTTTATCGGCGCAGGGAATCAAACATCCAGTTCGCTGGTAACGATTTTTGACGGAAGCTCTGCTCCCTGCACTATCAGACTCAATGAATTTGGAAAAAATTTTATATACTTCGGTCGTGACCCGAAAAATGATATTGTGCTGACGTCGCACCTTGTTTCGGCAGAACACGGTCGTTTCGTCTACAAAGGCAGTGCTTGGTACATGGAAGATAAGGCGGCATATAAAGGCAATGACCAAGGCAGTACTAATGGTTTGATATACAACAATGCTTCCATTATTTCACGAAGTGTCAGTGATGGTGATTTCATTCGAATTGATGACGGTGTTGAGACTGTTGTTGAAGGTGTTCTATTTGTATTTTCTTCCGCTGATTCAGAAAGCAAGTGGCAGTTTAAGCCACTTGCCGGAGAACAGGAACTTACCATCGGTCGTGACAAAAGCTGTGATATCGTGCTGCCGCATGTTTCCGTGTCCAAATGTCACGCAAAGATTAGCCGTGAAAACAGAGGTTATTGTATTGCTGACTGTGGCAGTACAAATGGCGTCATTGTTAACAACAAATGTATTTCTGGAAAAGAAAGACTGCATGAGAAAGATGTTATTGCTATAACGAACTCCAAACTGATTTTTACCGAAAATGGAATTTACTATTGCTGTTACAAGAGCGGAATTTCTGTAGATGCTTCTGATATTGTTATCAAGCGAGGAAAAGGAAAAAAATCTTTTATCACCAGCAATCATGTGAGCTTAAACATAAAACCGGGCGAATTAGTTGCAATCATTGGTGGTTCTGGTGCAGGTAAATCCACAATATTGAATTGTATGTGTGGTTATCTGAAGCCGACACAGGGAGATGTGTTCATTAACGGCGTGAACCTTTATCAGCATTTCGATTCATTAAAAAAGCTGGTCGGATATGTTCCACAGTCTGATATCGTATATGATAATCTTACATTACACGATATGCTGTTGTATACCGCTAAATTGCGTCTTCCTAAGGATACAACTCCTATTGAGTGTGAAGATGCAATTACTCGTGCGATTGATATGGTTGAATTGCCGGATAAAAGGGATAGTCTTATCCGTTCTCTTAGTGGTGGACAACGTAAAAGAGCAAGCATAGCGGTTGAGCTTTTGTCTGATCCGAACCTGTTGTTCTTGGATGAACCAGCATCGGGATTAGATCCAGGAACAGAACGCAACTTGATGCAGTCACTTCGAAAAATGGCGGATGCTGGGAAAACGATTATGCTGGTTACTCACAGCACACTTCAGCTTAAAATGTGCGATAAAATTGTATTTATGGGTAAAGGTGGTAATCTCTGTTTCTACGGTTCTTATGACGAGGCATTGGCGTTTTTCGATGTTTCTGATGTAGTAGATGTGTACAACATGATTACGGATGAAGCGAAGCACTGGAGTGCTAAATTTGAAAGGTCAAGAGTGGCTCCCAGCAAAATTCGTCAAGCCTCTGCAGCTTCTGGTAAGGCTAAGAAAAGTCGTTTTAGACAACTTCGAGTTTTAAGCGTTCGTTACTTGAAATTGGTTGCTAACGATAGACAGAGACTTCTGTTGCTTTTAGTACAAGCACCATTACTTGCGCTACTGATTTCTCTTGTTGCCGATGGTAAGCAGTTCGAACAATATGAAATGACAAAAAGTCTGCTGTTTGCACTGTCCTGTTCGGCATTTTGGGTTGGAATGCTTAACGCAATTCAGGAAATCTGTAAGGAACGTACTATCATGAAGCGGGAATATATGACCGGGTTATCATTGAGTGCATATGTGTCCTCTAAAATTATCGTTCTCGGAGTACTTTGCTTGATTCAGAGTGTGTTAATTACAGGAGTTTTTAGCCTGATGGTTGGTCTCCCGAAAGATGGAATACTAACGCATCCATTTTTAGAGCTGTTGGTCACTACTTTCATCACTGCTGCATCCTCCACGGCAATGGGATTGTTTGTATCCTCATTATTTACCAATGCAGACAGAGCAATGACCGTTGCGCCTATTCTGCTTATGCCTCAGATTCTGTTTTCTGGGCTGATTTTTAAGCTGAGCGGTGCTACCGAAATTATTTCATGGCTTGCTGTTTGCCGCTGGAGCATGGAGGGATATGGAACAACCGCTAATCTCAATGATTTGCCACTAAGATTGCAGCAAGAAGGAATTATGATTCCTCATGAAGTGGAATCGTTTTTTGAATTTACATCTTCTCATTTAGTTGCAACTTGGGGCATCCTTATATTCTATACCGTTGTTTTCTTGATTCTTGCCAGAATTGTTCTGTCAAAGATTGGAAAGGAAAAATCATAATATGGATGGTTATGATATACGAGACTATGATTTTACAGATGCGGCTTGGGAGTCATTATATGATGTTGTTGATGATGTCGAGTTTTCAGAAAAAGATGCACAGGTAATCTATGATTCTCTCAGGCATCATTTGAAAATCAGGTCTTTCGGGGATTATCTAAAAAGATACATATATTTAAAGGCAGAATTGACAGAACCATTTGAAAATATACCATTAAAAGAATATCAGCTGATTATCCGAAGTACGTTTTCTGATAATCATACACCATCATCTTTCAACCAAACAACAGCAAAATTAAGTGCGTTATCAAAAAATTGGTTAACACAGCAAACTGTGAAACGTAATGTTGTTTTTCTTTTGGGATTTGGTTTGAATATGAATGTGGATGACGTAAATATGTTTTTGACTAAGGCACTGCGTGAGCCGGAAATCAATCCCAAGAATCCATTTGAGGTGATTTGCTGGTATTGTTATAAGAAGCGTTTCAATTATCTTAAATTTGAGCAACTATGGGATATTTACAAGGATACTCCGGCTAATACGCTTGATATAGGACGTATTCATGGCGAATATACCATCAGTGTACGAAATTCAATGCTATCAATTCATGATGACGCTGCCCTAATAGCACATCTTTCGAGACTTAAGACAAAGGGAGATGTGTCCGTTATGAGCCTGACAACCAGAAAATGTTTTGATACGCTGTATGATGAAGCACGGGATCTTATTGCTAAATTGTATAATACACAAGAAAGCGAAAAACATTGTGAGGCAGTTCGTGAGTATATTCAAAAATTATCTCATAATAATCGATTGTCTGATTTGGAAAAGCAAAAACGCATAAATCAGTTTCGTTCTAAACAAAAAGTGTTTAGACGAGAAGATATTACAGAAAGTGATATTGAACATATTATCTGTGCTGCTATTCCAGTAGATCGACATGGAAATTTAACACCAAGTAAAGCATCAAAGTTAAATGCACAATTTTTCGGAAAGAGGTTTAGTCGTCAGCGTGTTGGAGATATTTTGTCTGGAAACACCGAAATCACCCGGTTTGACTTGATTACGCTTAACTTCTTTGTTTTCTCTCAGAAATTAGATGCACATCCAAATGCAGAATCAAGGTACACACAGTTCTACGATTCTACAAATGCAATGCTAGAGCGGTGTTTTCTTGGAAAGATGTATGTGCAGAATCCATACGAGTGTTTTGTGCTGATGTGTATTCTTTCAGATGACCCATTGGGCACTTATGCTGATGTATGGGAATTATCATATCACCAATAACAAACATCATGGAAGAGATCATTCATATCAGAGGGGTGGTCTCTTTATGTTTTTGGAATGGTAAAATTCATTTTACAGATTTGTATTTAGAAGCAGATATAATGATAACAGAATAAAACGAAAGGATGAAGATTATGAAAAAAGTCAGATGGATTATTATTTCTATAGTTGTATTGATAGTTATTTCAATTACCTGTGCCGGTATTTATTTTGTAAATACTCCAGATTATGCTCTTATGAAAATTATGAAGGATGTAAAGGAATCTGGAATGGAGGGGTTAAGTGCACATCTTACATCCAATGCTCAGGAAACTTTAGACACGGTATCAGGGATTACCGATAATAAGCTTTTTACTATGGTTATGGGTTTGTTAAATGAAAATGATTATGCAGATGTTTTGAAAAGTAAACTTCAAGAAACAGAATGGGAAATCGAAGATATTCTAAAAAGTAGTGACAAAGCAACAGTCATTTTATCATTCAATTATGATGAACGTCTAATTGGAACAATTGAAGGCTCTATGATTAAAGAAAATGGAAGTTGGAAAATTGACGGATTAAAATTTCCGAAATTTGATGAGATAAATTGGTGATATACCTGTTGTCTTTGAAAATAAAAACGGAGCGAAGGAGGTGTCAAGTATGTGGAAGTGGACATGGGGATTTAAAATCGTTTGGTGGGCACTTGGTGGCAATAATGTAGTTTATTAATTAACTTCAAATATCCAGTGCATATCTCAAAAGCCGTGACTTGTAGAAATATAAGTCACGGCTTTTGAACGTTATAAAAGAATAAAATTAAAACATGCTAACCAATCGTGTAATATCTCCAACGGTTCTGCGTGTAACATTGTAATTGTTCACATCCAGATATGCGGTTTGTTGTTCGCCGTACTTTTCACAGAAGTAGTAAGAGAGCATGGATTTTAACTGACGTTCGACATGTAGTATGTATTTGAGAAAGAGAGTTCGCAATTCTTCATCAAAATAGTAAAATGCAGTAATTACCTCAAAGGTAACACCATGCAGATATTTTCCAGAAGGTTTGTGTTTGAATAAATCTTTATACCCACCGATCAGAGAAAAATAGCCTAATTTCTGTAAAGTCTCTTTGGCAAATTCGGTATCAGAAATTACAAGCAGTTTTTCTTTTGTCAATTTTTCGATTTGTTGCTCATAAGTGAAAAATGGTTTATTAGGCATTCCCGACTCCTCCTTTGCAGAATAAGTGTAAAAAAGGAGCCCACGCATGGACTCCTTCGGCTGCGGGCATCGCAAGTTTCCGCAGCGCAACCACTAACGGTAATATACCTTATGGCAGTCTGATTGTCAAATGGTTTTTCAAAAGTGGCAGTAATAGTGTATGCTTTTCTGCTGGTAATTATGAGCGTTTTATGGGAAGTAGTTTTTGTTTGTATTTTTCTGCTAATTCCGGTTTGTTCCATCTTGCATATAAGCTGTATAGATGGCGGTAAACAGTTTTCATATAATCATTATCTGCACCCATAACGGAGAATACAATCTGTTCCGCTTGCAGCAGATGCTTTTCGGCTTCGGCAGGTTTTCGCTCTCCGAGAGCCAGAATGCCATACATGGTCTGGCAGATTCCGTAGTCCAGACACTCTGCACTTTCATATTCCAGAACAAGTGATTCGTATAGGGATAATATCTGTCTTGCCTGTTCCCATTCTTTTCCAAGTAACAGCATATTGGTCAGATTCATCATTTGCTGGAGTGTATCATGTGATTCCAGCAGACCAAGATGGGCGTATTCTATCCGTATATCAAAAGCAGTACGGAGTGCTTGGGCAGCTTCTTTTCCCTGTCTCAGATAGAGATAGGTGTTGGAAAGATTATTGTATAGGTTGGAAAGCAGGCTGGCAGAAGAAACATCTGCATCTGGTGTATGAAGTTTCTCTATAAGTTGAATTGCTTTCTTACGTTTCTTTAATGCGTTGTCAAATTCCTTTCTCAGCACAAACAGTTCGGCTTTATAATCCAGAAGTAATGCTCTGTCACATATGGTGTTTAATTGGTATTGCTCCATCATATAAGAAATTCGCTCCACCAGTTTTGGAAGATAATCTGTAACCAGATATTTTTCCAGATATGGGAACAGATCCTGTAAAAAGTCCAGATAATCTCTTGGATTATCTACAATAATCCGTTCCGTCACGCTGATGAGTGACTGAATCACTATTTCTGGTCTTCGCACTTCCAATCCATGTACCAGACAGACTATGTGAAGGTTCTCTAATAAGGTATGACATGAGGATACTGAAGGAAATGTTTCTGCGAAGGATATTTCCTGTATCATTGGATGTAGGCTGATTTTTTTATTTTCTGTATCTTCTGTAATAAATCCATAACGGATGAGGTGGTTCACATCATTCAGATTTTCTAATCGTAACCATTGTTTTAGATATACTTTGCTTATTCCGGATATTGGCAGGAGCGATAAATTCCGAAGAATATCCAGTTTTGCTTCATCCAATTTGTTTAATTGCAGGAGCTTTTGCAGATGTTCTTCCATTCGTGCGTTGGTAAAGGTTTCATCTTTATAGAGTTCCACTTCTTCCGAAATACTGGGGCAAATGCTTGAAGTTTTTAATTCATACAACAATTCTTCAATGTCCATGCCACTTGCTTCTAAAGTTAGGGCAGAGAGGCATACGGTAAGGGTGTGGGCATTTAGCGCATCTATCATTTCGGATACTGCTTCGGCTTCTGACTTCGCAGATGGACAGTGACGGAAGAAAAGTTCAGTTAATTCTTTTTCTTTATCCAGTTCTTTCAGTTCCAAGGTTTCAAAGGATGTAATCTTACAACGGGTTGTTATGAGTATCCGGAAGTTGTTTTTTATAAATTCTCGGAAGAAATCATCGTCTTTTGGCAGAATATTGAAGTTGTCGATGATCACGAGACTATCCTGATACAACTGTTGAAGATAATGATAATGTGACTGAAACAGCTCATCTTCCGTCATTTCCGCAGTATCTGTGGTGAATTCCAGACCAGCGATACATTTTTTCAGATTCCCAGTGTAGTAAATATAAATAATGTTGGTATATTTCTTCTCGTTTTTCTTAGCATATTGTTTCGCAAATTCACTTTTCCCAATTCCGGCGATACCCGTAACAAACAGAAGAGAATTGTTCTTGAGCAGCGTGGCTGCTTCGGACAGTTCTTTTTTTCTGCCAATAAACGCTTTGGTACAGGAAGGGGTTCGCCCGGACAGTAACTTATCGCAGAGTTCCAGGGAAAATAAATTCTTCTGAGAATGGTCGTTTAAAATGGCATAACGGATAAGGGTTGTAAAAAAGGCAGCATTATCTGTTGTATTCTTCAATTCATTTGCCATTGTTGTTCCTATCATATCCACGCTCTGGTCAATAAGCATTTCAGCCTGTGAACGGGCATTTGGTTCGTTGATCAGGTTCGGGAGAATCTTTTCGTCAAAATCATTTTTCATTTTATCCCAGTGATTATCATCGTCATAGGTTCTGATGATTTCAATAGGAATCGGTCGGACACCATTACACCAGCGGCTGTAGAGAATATTATTATCAATGCTTAAATCACTGCTTTTAACTTTGTGTTCACCAAAATATAGAGAAAACATATCGTGGATCATCCGATACTGAGGATAGGTCTTCTTTTTATTATCCAGTAGGACACCGATGATATCGGCAAAGGTCAATCTGTTTTTCAAGTCAATTTCCTTTCTTTTGGCAACTTCTGGTCAAGTCACCGTCAATTATATTTCCATAAATATCTTGTTATCATTGGCTCATAAACGTAGCCGGATGAAGCGAAAATGTTTCCGAATTGGCTACAGAAAAATTATAACACATCAAGAACTGATGTCCTATAAGAACTTTGAAAAGTGAATGAGCTGTATCTCTTTTGTAACAGGATTTGCCAGAATGTCAAAAGACGGAGCGAACAAAGACACTTCCGCAAGGGTACGAGAGGATCTCGACAAGGAGAGGCGTACAGGCTATCGGCAGATAGCTAAAGGTCAACTGGAACGTTGACGCAGGAGATACAAATGGAAGCCAAAGCAATCACGATCAGCTTTTCACAAATTGTCTTAGGATGCACCGGAAGAAGGTGATAGTAAAAAGGAGGAGTGAGAGATTATGACAAGAGAAATGGAATATGCAAAATGCATGGCGGTATTAAGGAAGATTGTCCGTTTAGAACTGATTACAGAAAATGAATATGTGGCAGTCAGAAATAAATTGATGGACAAATATCTCGTGGTTAGGGATTTTGATAATCGGGTGGCGTAGGATGTTACGTTATTAAATAAACTAAGTTCAGTTAAATTCATTTAGTCTTGTTAATTAGAAAATTGAATATTAAAAAGAAAAGTGTTAGAGTTATGGTGAACGAGAAAGTATTAATTTATGCCTATCCCCTTGGTATAGAAAAGTTTTTTTACTAAGGATGATAAATTAGAAATATGGAGTTGTGAATACAGATGAATAGATATGCAATACTGATTGGCTGTGAAGAATATACAAATTTTAGTGATATCTGCTTTTGCCATGCAGATGTAGAATTAGTGAGAAGTACGTTGATAGAATATTGTGACTATAATGATAAAAATACAGAAACAATAGTGCAATATAAAGGTTGTGATGAGACTCCTGAAGTCATATATGAGAAGTTGGAGGAAATAATCGAAAGAGCTGAGCAGGAAGATACTGTTTTATTCTATTTTGCAGGACATGGTGCAAAAGAAGAGGATAAAGGTTATTTGCTTTTAGCTGATTCTTCTGCAAAAGATTATGGAATGACTGCTTTGAATTTAGGAACGATTAATAAAATATTACGCAACCCAAAGGTAAATGGAATAATTATTTTAGATGCGTGTCATTCGGGAATAAATGCAAGAAATACTTTTACGCCGCTTGTTATGGATAAAATGAATGATACAGGTTGTATTACTCTTGCTTCGTGCTCGGAAAATCAGGAAAGTAATCCTTATCCAGAACAAGGACAGGGCGTTTTTACCTACTATTTATGTGAAGAAATAAAAAATACAGAGCCAGGGACACCGATTTATATAGAGCAATTAAAATTTAAGGTATGTAACAGTGTAGAAAAATGGGCAGAAGAAAATTGTAAAGCACAAACGCCTACATTAAATGGTCAGAGTGTTGGAAATGTTTCGATTGCAATTAGAAATAAAAAAGAATATAACAATAATTTCTATCAGTTTGAAAACCAAAGCTCCAATAACTCTTATAAAGAGGTCATAGTGGGGAACATATCAAAATCTTTAAAGCTGTTTGCGACGAATGTGGAAGTGCTATTGAATGATTCGGTAAGTGTAACTACTGACACTCCTAATCAAATACAACCAGAGGAACGATTTTCTTTATTTTATCCTATTATGATGTCATGGTTATCAACGCAAGGAGATATGTCGGAAGTCAATATTATGGAGGCGGATTTAGAATGGCGTGCGTTTGGAGAATTCTTCGTGTATATGGCTAAAGATACTGACGAAAAACAATGGATTGTAATGCTTAATATTTTGAAGAAAATGAATTACTCAAGTGTGATTCATGCTATTAAAAATTTGAGAGAGGTAAGAAAATATTATGAAAAATTTGGAAAAGAATATAAATATCACCAAGTGATACTTATCTCTAAAGGAAGAGAAGAAGAATTGATAAAAACAATCAATACACATACAAAAATAAAACGAATGTATGATGATAGAGGGATTAAAAATTCTGTAGTGTATTTGCAAGATGGGAAATTTGTTAAAATAATGGATAATTATTCTTAATATATGAAGCAACAACGGCGGAAACTTAAATTTTTTTCGCACATTCGTTAACAATTTAAAAAGACGATATAATGTCAGCGTACAAAGGAAATATCTTTTGTATAGCTGACATTTTTATATGAATGAAGATTTTAAAGGAGGATGCCTATGGGTAGAGTAGAAGTTTTAGAAGCAACAAGAACTGCACCGAACAGTAGGGGTAGGGTAAGAGGAGAAGCATTAAAAGTAGAAAGGATCAGAGTGGCTGCGTATTGTCGTGTATCGACAGATGACGATGATCAGCTTGGAAGTTTTGAATCACAGAAACTTTATTACGAAGATAAGATTCGTACCAACAAGGATTGGGTCAATGCTGGTATTTTCGCTGATGAGGCGATAACAGGAACAAAGGTAGATAAGCGTGAGGGATTTCAGTCAATGATACAGAAGTGCCAGAATGGAGAAATTGACTTGATTCTGACAAAATCTATTTCACGATTTGCAAGAAATACGCTGGATACACTTTCCTATGTGCGAATGCTTAGAGAACGTAATATTGCCATTTTCTTTGAAAAGGAAAATATCAATACAATGGATATGAACGGAGAGATGCTTCTTACTATTTTAAGTTCGATGGCACAGCAGGAAGTGGAATCCTTATCACAGAATGTGAAGATGGGACTTAAAATGAAAATGAAGCGAGGAGAGATGATTGGTTTTAATGGTTGTCTTGGTTATGATTATCATCCTGAGGATAAGACCTTAACGGTCAACGAGGAAGAAGCAGAAATTGTTCGTTTTATCTATGATATGTATTTGCAGGGATATGGAACTACGACCATTGCAAAGAGATTGGTGGAAATGGGCAAGAGGAACAAAAAAGGTGAGGTCAGTTGGCACACTCATGGAGTGATGGGGATTATTAAAAATGAAAAGTACAAGGGAGATATTCTTCTTGGAAAAACATTTACCACAGATCCGATTTCCAAGCGCAGACTGGCAAATAAGGGAGAGGAGGAGCAGTATTATATTCGTAATCATCACGAAGCCATTGTTTCCAGAGAGGTTTGGGATGAAGCGGAAAGAATCCGTCTGAAAAGAAATAAGAATATCGTAGTGGAAACTACAGGCAATCGGGAACGATATACCAGACAGTATGCGTTTAGCAGTATGTGTGAATGTGCTTTTTGTGGGCATAAGCTGACGAGACGAACCAGACACAGCCGTTCTGATTATGAAAAGCCAGTATGGCAATGTATGAATGCTACGAAGAATGGAATCAAGAATTGTCCGTATTGTAAGGCGATTGATGAAGCGATTTTGGAGGGAGCATTTATAGAAGCTTTTGGTCTGCTGGCTGGGAATTTTGAAGATGTGTTAGAAGTTGTTATGGAAGCGGTGGAAAGTTCTCTTACGAATGAAGAGGATGTTCGCAGAAGACAGCAACTTGATAAAGATATTTCTTCTTTGAAAAGCAAAAAAAGCAGAATGACAGATATGCTGATTGATGGTACAATAACAAAAGAAGTTTACGATGATAAAATGATTGAATTTAATCGAAAACTTCATGTACTTGATGGAAAGAAACAATTATTAGACGAGAGTATCAACAAGCAAAAAGATGTAGGAAAGCGAATGGCGGAACTTCGTCTGACACTGGAAAATGAAGAGATTCTGGATGAATTTGACAGAGTGGTCTTTGAAAGTATCATAGACAGAGTATTAGTCGGTGGTTACAACGAAGATGGAACAGCAGATCCGTATAAACTGACTTTTGTATTAAAGGGAAATCAGTCGGGTGTTGTACCAAATGCAAAAGAACATTTTAAAGAGAAAAAGAATTCAGAGAAAGGCAAGATGGTGTCATAAGATGGAGAAAAAGCTGGCAGTGATTGTTGATAATAATGATGAAATAACTACAAAAAATGATAGCACAAAAATGTGTTCATCTGGCGCAGACGTGGTGGTGGAAATGTGTTCACCAGAGAGTGACGACACATGTGGAGACTGTGTGCCTCTTGAGCAACCGAAAACCTGACTCATATGTGCACCTGAATCTGAAGATGGAAGACTACTACAGAATCAAGGATGCCCAGAAAGAGCAGGACAAGAAATAACCATCATAATATCATACGGAACCAACAGTAAGAGCTACTGATGCGAAAAAGCATTGGTAGCTCTTTTCTTTTTCTCCGGAGCAGGAAAGGCGGTGGTGCGTATGAGAGCGATCTGAATATGTCGGGTAAACAGAGTATTAAATCGAAAATCAGAGTAAACCGAAGGAGGAAATCATTATGTCGAAGAAAAGAAGTATTAAGGTCTATGGGCAGAGCGGATACAAGTACCGGGAGACACCTACCATCATGCTGAAGGGTAAGTGGTTGAAGGAGGCTGGTTTTGACGTTGGGGATTATATTTCCGTCACCTGCGAGGATGGTAAGATAGTAATCGCCCAGGATGCCGAGAGAGCTGCTGTGAAGGCCGCTGAGGCTGAGTTCATGGACAGGGAGATGAAAGCCTTACAGAAGAGATACGAGGCGGAGAAGGTCAAAATTCGAGCTCAGATGGTGGCAGAACAGGGAGCGAGGTGGTGAAGATGTTTACCACTGAAGAGCTACAGGCGATCGACACTGAATACTTTAGGATGATTGTCATGGATCCATACGATCTCACAATCCAGTCAAAGTGTACCGGTCACTATTGGTATTTACACAGCACCGGTTATTCGAGTGACGGGTCGTGCATTATCTTTCACAAACACCGCTATCAGCATCCGTACCATCAGCATGGGCGGGCACGGACATTGCGACAGGCGGTCAAGTCTATCAAAAATCATGATGTCTATCAGATCACTGTAAGAGGTCATAAGTAAAATAGGGGAGCACACTACCGATGCCGGTAATGTGCTCCCTGTCTTTTTGTCAGAGGATGAGTTTAGATGATATCCTCCATAAATTTGAGTGTAAGCACCTGAATCTTCCTTACCCAGTCGATCACTGTGGACTTCGGCACTCCGAGCTCCTTAGCGATTTCGCGGCGTGAGAGACCGTCTGAAAGCAGTTTAACTACCGGGGCATATTCCGGACAGATTGCTCCGACATAGCCCATAAGCTCCTGAAGAAGTTCCAAGTAACGTTCGGCACTGCCATAACCTTCGGGTGCAACCGGCTCATAAGCTTCTTCGACGCCGTCTTCATTTGACCAGGTCAGATCGCTAAAGGTCAGAGTTCCGTAGCCTTTCTTGTCAAGAGAGTGATAGAAAGGGCAGTCGTTGCACTTATTGCTTTCAGGGCAGCGGATAGCATGTCCTTTGCCGTCACTGATCTGGCAGCGCTTATCGCGATCCTCAGCCTTGAATTCCTTGGAAAAAGAGCTGAGATACGAATCGTACTGCTCCTTGGTTCCGGGAACGAGAATGACGGTACACATGCGGTTACCAATTCTCCACATGCGGATATCCTTCATGGAGAATCCATAATCCAGTGCAGCTTCGATGGTGGTGACCATCGGAATTAATACTTGATCTTTGTCTTTGTTCGTCATGAGATTTCCTCCTGTTTGACGCGGAGGAAACCGCATGGCGATATTCTGTTGTCTTAATCAGTCGGCCATTCATACAGGTATTCCTCCTGTTTTGCTTGAATAGCCAGCTGTTCTGCTTAAGGCTGGTGTTTACTTGTTACTTCACACTGAAACCGGCAGAACCTCCTTCAGCGCTAAAGGTAGCGTTTTCAGTGTGAAGAGCCTTTATTCTGTCATGCTCGGGACGGATGACTTGCAGGAACGTCTTCCTGTTTGCCTTAGTTGTCGTTTGCCATCAGGTACAGTTCGCTGAAAGCTGCTTCATAGTCGCTTGGATCAAGATCTTCTGCACAAGTGGCTCCGAATCTTTGGAATACGGATTTTGCTACATCTTCTCCGTATTCGTTTACGACTTGATTGGCTGCATCCTGAATGCTGATGAGCAAATCTTCGTGAGAACAGAACATGTACTTTACCTCCAAATTCTGTCCGCTCAATCTGCTGGGCCCAACGTTAGCAGACGATTTCAAATGAAAAGTCTGTTTGAGTCGATTTATAACCAAAGACCGCCAAAAACATTGATTTATGGAAGCGATTATGGTAAAATATATTTTGAGTTTTTGTACCCTTTCGCTTATCCTTTCCTCTTTTCATCTGATGGTTTAAGGATACCAAGCCAAAAAGGGACTTTCAGCGGGGCAAAGCCTTGAAATAAAGGGACTTTTCGGAGATGAGTAATGTGATTGTGATAAAAGCCTATTCTGATACGGTAAAAAAGAGCTTTGGGTCATCCATGAGTCAGGGGCGGTTCATGAGAGAGGTATTTAAAGCTTCTGGATATGATCGTTTTCCAAGTTCATCAGATGAGGATTATGCGAAGAAAATATGCAATGGATCGAAGCCTATTACAGATGACATGATTGATGGCTTTCCCAGACCATATCGGATTGAAGAGCTTGCAAATTATTTTTTAACCCATATAGATAAAAAGAAGGTATCAACCATTGCGAATGCCTTCAAAGTTGCTGACAAATCAATAGATTTGGACTGCTTGTGTAAAGCTCTGGCTGCCCAGTTTTTCGGTTTGGTTGAGGTCGGAGGTGCGGATCATGCGGCGGATGATATTGTTGCATCGTCATATAGGAAACTTAGAGATGGAGCTGACATCAAGACTGTTATAGCAGCACCGTATCATTCAGGAGACCGAGCGTGGATAGTGAATGGGCAGAGATCCCGGCACTATGACAAGGGGTTTTACGAAAAGTTTGATCATGTGTGGCTGATAAGAAATGACGGAAAAGTACCTTGGAGGGATCGACGGCTTGTATGTCTGACGAAAGAGAGCCAGTCTATTAAGACAGATGTGTATGAGATAGATGTACCAGATACCGATCCTGGTGAAACGGCAGAAGTCATAATACAGGTTGACGCAAGAGGAAACGAGAACACTTTTACAAGTACGTGGAAAATGGAAGATTCATCGGGGAATGATTGTTTTCCGAGTGAGAAATGGTTGTTTGAATTTACAGTTACAGTAGCTAATAAGTCACGGGAGTCAACGGAGGCATAGTGATGAGTGACAACACAATTGAAAAATGGTCAACACTGAAAGAAGTTCAGGAGCATCTGGGCGTAGGGAGAGAAACCATCCTACAGTGGATTGCTAAAAAGAATATGCCTGCTTATAAGATGGGGAGGCTATGGAAATTCAAGTTGTCGGAAGTAGATGAATGGGTAAAATCCGGAGAGGCTGCCGATAATAATTCGAGTGCAGAAGATTAATGTGAAAGGCGGAGAATTGCAATGGCGGATCAGGTTTTAAGTCGAACTTTAAACCAAAAATTTGATACCGTTTTTGAAGAGGTCACCCATCAGGAGACACTGAATCTCTTGAATCGTAATGACCTTAAGTTGTTCTGCCTTGATATTGAAACAAATCAGTTTAATTACGATCCGCTTGTGGAATTCCTGGAAGATAATCTGGGGATGTATGTATTTTCGAGAGCTGAGCTGGATGAGCTGGTCGATGCCGGAAAAGACAGGACGGTCGCGCTTAAGGCAGTAAGAAAACTGATAAAGACTGGCAATCCAGGAGAAAAGGGAACCGGAAGTGAACTTGGAGAAATCCTTGACTATTGCTTCTTTGAACACGTTCTGGAAGCTCCAAAGATTTTGAGTAAGTATGAGCAGGTAACAGCCGGAGGTACCTACAAAGCACAAAGCGAAGGGGTACATCTTTTATCCGTTGGAAGTGCTGGGACCCCTGCGTATCAGCTGGTATATGGCGCATCCGGTATTATAGATGATATTCAGGATGCTATTGATAAGGCTTTTGAAGAAATTGCAGCAGTGTCTAATGGCCAGAGAAAAGAACGGCAGGTCGTAGACAGCACTGTGATGGGACGCTCTTTTGATGAAGATACTACTGCGAGGTTGAAAGAAATACTGCTCCCCAGCAAAACAAGAATACCAGTAGATAACGCCTATGGTATGTTTATCGGATACACCATAGGTCTGGATCCTAATCAATACACGAATGATCAGTACCGAAAAGCAGTTCAGGATAAGATGGTTCTCGATATACAAAATCATGTTCAGTATATCGTGGACAAAATTAACAGCTTAAACCTGAGCCGTAGCTCTTTCTATGTGTATGTGCTGCCATTAAATAAGGCATTGGAAGACAAGAAAGAGATTATGGACAGGCTGCTTGGAGGTGACGACTAATGCCGGATATTACAGAAGCGGATAAGCCGCTGCGGCTGGCAGATGCTATATACAAGGACATCCTAGATAACGACTATCTGAAAGAGCTGTACGATAAGATTTTGCGTTGCTATACGATCAGGAGGTTTGGCAAAGGGCAGGACATTCCCACAGAAACCGAAAAGATAGACACATTGAGATTCGCGGATATTCTTTCAAAATCGGTATTCTCAGATGATTCGGAGATCCATAAGTCTCTGGCACAGGAAATAGTGACCATACTGGATTTTCTTTTTCCTAATGATGAGGATGTGTCGTTTTATGCCGGATCTGTACTTACGAATACAGCGAATTTCCGAGGAAGAGATATTTTGTCTCCGGATTACAAGGGAAGTTCCTTGTTTGAAAGGCTATATTCGGAGTTGATGAAGGAATACCTTGAGGTGCCAGGGGATGAGGAAAAGCATTTCTTCAGATCGCAAAAACAGGTATACGATCATTTTAATGATCAGAGCTTCAGCTATTCGGGTCCGACATCAATGGGAAAATCATTTGTGATGCAGACATTTATCCGGAATCAGGTTATGGCTGACAAGGGATCAAATTTTGCGATACTAGTACCGACGAAAGCTCTGATCAATGAGGTTACGAGCGAGCTTACGAAAGCGCTGAAAGGCTTTTTTACAGAAAAAGATTATAGAATAGTCACTTCTGCCGGTGCAGTTGTGCTGAAGGATTATCATCACTTCATTTTCATCATGACACCGGAGAGAATGGCATATCTGCTGACGTTATACAGTAATATGCCACTGGACTATATTTTTATAGATGAGGCACATAAGATATCCTCTAAGGATTCGAGAAGTGCGTTCTACTATTCCGTAGTGGAAAAACTGAGCGCAAGGCAGACGAAGCCGAAGTTTATATTCGCTTCGCCGAATATACCGAATCCGGAAATATATCTTCAGCTGATCCCGGATAGTGTAGAAGTGGAAAAAAACAAGTTGTCCACCAATTACACGCCGGTGAGCCAGATGAAAATACTGGTGGATATTAACAGGGGTGAAGTCAAATACTACGACTCAATACGCAGGTGTCTGACGTATGCTGCGAAGCTGGACCCAAATGAGGGATTTTATGATCTGATCAGAAAGCTTGGTGAAGGATCTAAGAACCTGATTTATTGTCATTCCAAAGCAAGAGTGACAGAGTATGCCCAGAGACTGGCAGACATGATGCCACCATTAAATGATCCTGATCTCGATGCACTTTCCGATGAGATAAAGGATGTAGTGTATGACGATTATTATCTGGCAAAGACAATAAAGAAAGGTATTGCCTATCACATGGGATACCTTCCTGCAGCACTCAGGCTGAGAGTGGAAGAGCTTTTCCGGCAGGAAAAGAAGATCCACACCATCGTATGCACCAGTACGCTTTTGGAGGGCGTAAACCTTCCTGCGGACAATCTGTTCGTAACACACTACATGAACGGCAGAAATGAGCTGGATGAGGTTTCGTTTAAGAATCTGCTTGGACGTGTTGGAAGGATTCAATACAACCTGTACGGCAACGTATATCTGATGACATTGGAAAAAGATGCTGATTCACAGAAGTATGTTGAGATGCTTCAGAAGGCTGTGCCGGAACAGGAGTTGTCCGTCAGCAGAGCATTGACAAAGCATCAGAAAAAGAAAATCGTTGAGAGCTTGATTCAAGGGAATATGGAGCTTGATAAGACAAGCACTCAGAACCAGAATGAGTATTCCCTGATGAGGAAAATTGCTGTCATGTTACTCAGAAGTATTCTGAATAACAAGGACAGCAGAATCCGAAAAGAGTTCGGGGATTATCTTACAGAAGAAGCGGTCAGTAAGATCAAGACAGCTTTTGAAGGGAAGGAACAATCACTGGAGGACCTTAATGTTACGCTTGATCAGTCAGAACGACTTTATCTGGCAATTAAAGAGGGACTGCGATATCCAAAAGTAAATGCTTATGGATATGTTTCCAATGCCGAGCTGATGGGCTTCCTGGAAAAGCTGGGCGAAATCTTTAACTGGGAGAAATATGAACGTTCCTTGATTGGCAATAAGGATGATAACGGAGAACATCCTGTCCTGAAACGGCATGCTGTATCACTGTCTAAGTGGTTCAAAGGAATGAGTATTCAGGAAATGATTAAGGACTCTATAGAGTATAAAAAGACAAGTGGACAGAAGGTGTACATGCCGGATCATTCAAGGGAAGATTACAGGGATTGCCCTGAGCATAATAATCAGATTGCGGCTGATGTGCTCAGTGAAATAAATGATGTGATCCTGTTCAGCTTCTCCAATTACTTTATGGCATTTTCATCAGCCTATAAGGATTTCATAGGGCAAGAGGCTTTTGGGAATGATTGGTATGAGTATGTTGAGTACGGCTCAGTTAATCCGCTGACGATTATGCTGCAGCGTAACGGCTTTTCAAGAGAGGCTGCTACATACATTACTGATAACAGGAACAAATATGTAAAGGATACACTGGACGGTCAAAGACTGAGAAGATCTTTACTGGACTGTAAAAAGACGACGGTACAGAGAGAGGCACAGCTGATAGAAATCAGTATGCCGGAGTTGTATCTGAAGAATCAGGAATGAGTCCGTTTTTTAGGACAGCATAAAGAATAGAATGAAAATGAAGGAGTGTAAGCTCCGCAGAGACAAACAGTTGGAGGAAAGAGAATGGACAACAAGAGCATTAAAAAGTTGGAGACAGACCTTTGGGAAGCTGCGGATCTATTACGCCAGGGATCAAAGCTGACTTCTCAGCAGTACTGTATGCCGGTACTGGGGTTGCTGTTCCTGAGATATGCATATAGCAGATTTAAGAAGGTGGAGGAAGAGATCCTGAAGGACAGACCGGTCAGGAATGGTCGTGTGATGCCTGTAGAAGCTTCTGACTTCGCAGAGAAGAGTGCACTGTATCTTCCGAAGGAAGCACAGTATTCATATCTTGTTAATCTGCCGGAGGATATTAAGGCAGCGAATATCATTGCTGAAAATGGGCAGCAGATGAACAGCCTGGGAGAGGTCGTGAACCATGCGATAGAGCTGGTTGAGGCTCAGTCTGAACAGTTGGCCGGCGTTCTTCCGAAAGAATATACCAATTTTGCTGATGATCTGCTGGCTGAGTTACTACGTATCTTTAACAATAATGCTCTTGATGATGTGGGCGGCGATGTAATTGGACGTATCTATGAATACTTCCTCAGCAAGTTTGCTCCGGCAGTAGCTTCTGATGACGGTGTGTTCTTTACACCGAAATCGCTCGTAAAGATGATCGTAAATATTCTGGAACCGACTTCCGGGGTGCTGGCGGATATTGCTTGCGGAAGCGGTGGTATGTTCGTACAGTCCGGCGATTTCGTTAATAGTAAGGGAATGTCTGCTAATAAAGCTATGACGTTCTATGGACAGGAAAAGGTAGAGTATAATGCTCAGCTCTGCCTTATGAATATGGCGGTTCATGGGTTGACCGGTGTGATCAAGTCCGGAAATGAAGCCAACACTTTCTATAATGATGCCCATAATCTTGTGGGATGCTGTGATTATGTGATGGCAAATCCGCCGTTCAATGTGGACAAGGTAAAAGCAGAGGCTGCTCAGAATGCGGGAAGATTACCGTTCGGTTTGCCGGGCGTGAACAAGGCGAATGAAATCGGCAATGCAAACTATCTGTGGATCTCTTATTTCTATGCCTATCTTAACGAGACTGGAAGAGCCGGTTTTGTTATGGCTTCTTCAGCAACAGACAGCCAGGGAAAAGATAAGGATATCAGAGAGCAGCTAGTCAAGACCGGTCATGTGGATGTCATGATCAGCGTTGGTAATAATTTCTTCTACACTAAGAGCCTGCCTTGCAGTTTGTGGTTTTTCGACAAGGGAAAGGCAGAAGACCTTAAAGACAAGGTGTTGTTTATCGATGCCAGAAATTATTTCACGGTTGTAGATCGTACCCTTAATGAATGGAGCGACTGGCAGCTGAAAAACATGAATGCCATTGTGTGGCTGTATCGTGGAGAAACTGACAAGTACCAGCAGCTTATTGAGGAATACCATTCTGTTTTGGGAGATGGTGATTTTGAGGAGATCCTTCATGTTCAGGATAATTGTATTAAAGAACTGAGAAGTGAGGCTAAGGCTGCTACGGACTCCGCTGCAAAAAAGGACAAGAAAAGGATCCAGGCCGAGTTTGATGAAAAGATTGCCGAACAGGAAGAACAGCTCACGATAGCCAAAGAAGCCGTATGGCTTTACAGCAAATTCGGTGATGGCGAGTATCAGGACATTCCCGGTCTTTGCAAGATCGCATATACAACAGAAGAAAATAAACCAGAAGAAGACGGCACAATTTCTATAGAAGAGAAAGGCTGG
Source organism: Bariatricus sp. HCP28S3_A4 (assembly GCF_052066395.1). NCBI lineage: Bacteria > Bacillati > Bacillota > Clostridia > Lachnospirales > Lachnospiraceae > Bariatricus > Bariatricus sp. HCP28S3_A4. The sequence continues at coordinate 57,951 of NZ_JBQHSE010000017.1, forward strand.
TCACTGACTCCGGGTGCGTATGTTGGTGTCGCTCCGGTAGAAGATGATGGAGTTGATTTCAATAATCGCATGAAAGAGATTCAGAAAGAACTCCTTGAATTGCAAGAGGAGAGCAATCGTCTTATAGAGATTATCTCCCGCAACATGGAGGAGATGGGACTATGAATTGGGAATATGTGACATTAGACAAATTAGGAGATGTTTCACGAGGAAAATCAAAACATAGACCGAGAAACGATGCTTCTCTGTTTGGGGGAGATTATCCCTTTATACAGACAGCTGATGTGAAAGATGCACCTTTCTATATTACTTCGTATAGTGATACTTACAATGAAAAGGGCTTATCTCAAAGCAAGTTATGGAACAAAGGAACACTCTGTATCACAATAGCTGCAAATATAGCAGACACAGCGATATTGGGGATTGATGCTTGTTTCCCTGATAGCATAATGGGGTTTATTCCGCATAAAGGGGTTTCGGATGTCCGATTCGTGAAATACGCTTTTGATATGCTACAGAGAGATATGCGTCAAATCTCACAAGGCACTGCGCAAGACAATCTTTCATGGCAGAAGTTGTCTACAATAATGTTTCCAAAGCCTCCGATTGATATCCAAGAAAGAATTGCTGACGTGCTGGCGGCATATGAGGATTTGATTGAGAACAATCAGAAGCAAATCATATTGCTGGAGGAAGCAGCACAGAGGCTGTATAAGGAATGGTTTATGGATTTTCGCTTTCCGGGATATGAGAATACGGAGATTGATAATGGCATTCCAACTGGGTGGCATATGGGAACGTTAGGTGAAATTGTTGAATTCCGTAGGGGGAAAACAATAACTAAAGCCCAAGTCAAGGAAGGAAATGTACCTGTAGTAGCTGGTGGTCTTGAACCTGCGTATTACCATAATGAAGCTAATACCAAAGCTCCAGTAATAACAGTAAGCGGCTCAGGTGCAAATGCAGGTTTCAGTAGAATGTATCACGAAGATGTATTTGCATCAGATTGTTCTTTTGCTGACATTCAAAGGACGAAGAGCATCTCCTTTGTATATTGTTTTCTTAAGGCGAATAAATACCAGTTAGATGCGCTACAGAAAGGTTCCGCTCAGCCTCATGTATATGCGAAAGATATAAATGCAATGGAAATGCTGATTCCACAGTCAGAGCTGATTACTCATTATTGTGCAAAGGCGGATGTGCTGTTCAATAAAATCGGTATCTTGCAAAAACAAATGGCTGCGGCTTCTGAAGCGCGTGACCGTCTTCTTCCAAAGTTAATGTCGGGTGAAATAGAACTGTGAGGTCAGTATAAACCTCAGAAACGATTACAAGGAGGGCATCCCTTATGAAATATGAATACTCCGAAAATGTTTTAGTCCAGGACAGTGCGGCAGCTCTTATGCATGATGAGCTGGGGTGGGATGTCGTCTTTGCCTATAATCAGGAAGTGCTGGGAGATAACGGTACTCTCGGCAGGAAGGACTATCATGAGATAGTCCTGTGGAGATACTTCAACCAAGCGCTGAAGAAACTGAATCCGTGGATTACGGATACACAGATCACAGAAGCAAGGCAGACACTTTCATCATATCTTTCTTCAGCATCGTTGCTTCAGATCAACGAAGAGAAGTATTTCATGATCCGTGATGGGATTCCGGTGACTGTTAAGAAGCCAAACGGCAAGACCGAAGAGAAGAAGGCCATTGTAATCGATTTTAATGATCCTGATAATAATCATTTCCTTGCCGTAAAGGAACTGAAGATTCATGGAGATCTGTATCGCCGTCGGACGGATATCGTTGGTTTTGTGAATGGCCTGCCATTGTTGTTCATAGAGCTGAAGCGGAATGACGTGGATGTAGAGAATGCATACACAGACAACTACACAGACTACCAGGATACGATTCCGTTCCTGTTCTTTTACAACGCCTTCCTTATGCTTTCAAACGGCATGGAAGCAAAGGTCGGAACGCTTGGCAGTAAGTATGAATTCTTCCATGAGTGGAAACGTCTTTCAGAGGATGATGAAGGCAGTGTTGCGCTGGAAACCATGCTCCGAGGTATCTGCAAGAAGGAGAAATTCCTTGATCTGTATGAGAACTTTATTCTTTATGATCATTCCGATGGAAAGACTGTAAAGATTCTGGCAAGGAACCATCAGTATCTGGGAGTAAATGAAGCAGTGAAGGCATATGGAGAACGCCAGCTTCGTGAAGGAAAGTTGGGTGTTTTCTGGCACACGCAGGGATCGGGCAAGAGTTATTCTATGCTGTTCCTGTCGCAGAAGATTCGCAGGAAATTCCCTGGATCTCCGACGATTGTTGTATTAACAGACCGTGATGAGCTGAACAAGCAGATCTGCGGAACTTTTGAGGCTTGCGGCCTTCTTGGCAAGACCGAGGGCAAGAAATTTATGGCGACAAGCGGAACGGATCTGGTCAATAAACTGAAAGGGAATCCGAGCTTCATATTCACACTGATCCAGAAGTTTAATAAGCCGGATGAGCCGCCAATCTATCCTGATCATGATATCCTCATTATTTCGGACGAAGCGCACCGCAGCCAGTATGGCGTATTCGCTGATAATATTGAAAAGTTACTTCCTACAGCATCCCGCATCGGATTTACCGGAACACCGCTGTTATCCTCCAACGAGATTACGGCCAGAACATTTGGGGGCTATATTTCTGTATACGACTTTAAGCGTGCTGTAGAAGATAAGGCTACGGTTCCGCTTTATTACGAAAACCGTGGCGATAAGATAAAGGAGATCAAGAATCCGGATATCACGGATAAGATCCTGGATGCCATTGAAGAAGCGGATCTGAATCCGGATCAGGCAGAAAAGGTGATGCATGAGTTTGAGAAGGAAGTGCATCTTCTGACTGCAGAGCCGCGTCTGCGTGCTATCGCCAAGGACTTTGTCGGACATTACAGTGATCTTTGGACTACCGGCAAGGCTATGTTTGTCTGCCTGAATAAGGTTACCTGTGTCCGCATGTACAACTTTGTACAGGAGTACTGGCAGGAGGAAATCAAAGCACTTGAACAGAAGATTGCAAGCACTGTTTCTGATCAGGAGCAGATGGAGCTGGCCAGGAAGCTGAAATGGATGAAGGACACCGAGATGTGCGTGGTCATCAGCCAGGAACAGAATGAAATCCAGACCTTTAAGAAGTGGGATTTGGATATTCTGCCGCACAGGACAAAGATGGAGAAGCGGGAGTTGGATAAGGAATTTAAGGATTCCGATAGCAATTTCCGTGTTGTGTTCGTCTGTGCGATGTGGCTGACCGGTTTCGATGTTAAGTCACTGTCTTGCCTGTATCTGGATAAGCCGCTGAAAGCCCATACGCTGATGCAGACAATCGCCAGGGCGAACCGTGTTGCTGCCGGCAAGAGCAACGGTCTCATCATCGATTATATAGGGATTGTTGGAGCGCTGAAGAAGGCGCTGAATGACTATACGGCAAATAAGAACGGACGGAATGCAATCGATCCGACCGTTAATAAAGAGGAACTGATTGGGCAGATTATAAGAGCTGCCGCAGATGCAAAGCAGCTGTTGGCAGAGCGTGATTTTGACTTGGATGGGTTGATCAAGGCTGAGAATTTTAAGAAAATGGCTTTGCTCAAGGACGGAGCAGAAGCAATGTGCTCTGATCCGGAGACTAAAAAATCTTTTGATACATATGCGAACGAGATCAACAGGCTGGTTAAGTATCTTGACCGTAATGATGTTACGCAGGATGTCCGTGATCAGACGGATGCTATCTGCGCTATTTTCCGGGAGATGCAGAAGAAGCGTAAGCATATTGATACGACAGATCTGATGGTGGAGATTAACCATATCATCAATGAAAATGTGGAGATTGAGCATCAGGAAGGCGAAGGTCTGGTGGAGTCCCGGCGCTTTGATATCAGTCAGATTGACTTTGATCTGCTGGCAGCAGAGTTTGCAAAGGTGAAGAGAAAGAATCTGATGATCAAAGACCTGAATGATCTGGTGCAGGAGCGCTTATCAAAGATGATGGCTGTAAATCCGTCACGCGTTGATTATTATGTCCGCTATATGGGAATCATCGAGACCTATAACGCGGAGCAGGATCGGACGACCATAGAGAAGACCTTTATGGAGCTCATGGATCTGGCAAAGAGTATGTCAGAGGAAGAACAGCGATATGCCCGTGAAGGATTCTCCAGTGATGAAGAGCTGTCGATTTATGATCTGCTTTTCTCAGAGAATCTGTCGAAGAGCGATATAGATAAGATCAAGAAGATGTCCAAAGACCTGCTTCAGAAAATAAAGGAAAGAATCGCCGGTATGGATCACTGGACGGATAAGCAGGAGACCAGGGCAGCAGTTGATGTTCTGATCAGAAATGTGCTTTATGAAGAGATTCCGGACAGTATGTTTGATCGGCTGGAAGCATACCGGAAGGCTATATATGAACATATTTATACGCACTACAAGCAGGCGGCGTAAGAAAGATAACAGGAGGCTGGTATTATGGCAGAACAATTCAAATGGGTGGGCTTCTATACGGAGTTTGCAACCAAGCTACTGGAATACAAAAAAGACAGAGGTTCTCTGATTGAGAAGCTTCAGAAAGTGTATTCCGACATTGGAATGAAGCTTCCGAAGCTTGAAAAGGATAATATTCCAAAGGATATTGATCCTTTTACCATCTTTGGATTGTTTAATAAGGGCATCACCGACGCGAACCGTGTAAGCATCCTTGGCGGAATCAAGGCTGAATTCGATATTGCAGCAGAGGTTCCGGATGATTTTTCTGGAATCCCTGTTCTGAACAATATGATGGCTACATTTTATGCGTTTGAGGGCGATGACCGTCGCAAGGATGACGATATAGACAATCTTTGGACTGCATTTGAAACTGCCATCAACCTGGCGGAGAGAGATTCTGAAGAGAGCAGAGCAGCATTTATTTCAGCCTATGATCAGGTTAAGTCTCAGTTTGCTGTTCGGTGGAATCTTACGATGGGGCTGTACTGGATCCGCCCATACACTTTCATCAATCTTGATTCCCGAAACAGAGAATTTATGAGTAATCCGGATAACATATCTGCCAATGTTGTTGCGGAGATGAAAAGCCTGAAATCAGTTCCTGCTGCTGAAAAATATCTTTCTATTCGTGACAAGTGCCAAGCTGCAATAGACTCTGGAGAGTATGGCTATTCATCGTTCCCTGAGCTCTCTTACAAGGCGTGGGTTGTATCTGTTGAAAACAGTGAGATGGAAAAAGAAGCTAAAACTGGGAAGTCGAACGCAGCTTTTCTAAGATGGTTCAGACCTGTACTTCAGGCTCTGCGTGATCTCGGAGGATCGGCTACGCCTGAAGATACACGAAAGAAAATAATAGAAAACGAGAACCTTTCTGCTGAGGAAGTAAATGCAACACGCGGAAAAAACAATGTCAACAAGTTTGAAAATGAAGTGGCTTTTGCCAGAAGTTATCTGGTAAAGGCAGGTTTTATAGATAACAAGGTTTATGGTATCTGGACGCTGACGGATAAGGGGCAGACTGTAGAGATGACAGATGAACTTGCCTCTGAGATATTCAAGAACGGCGTGGCGGATAATGCAGCGAAGAGCAAAGAAAAGAATTCCCTTGGCGACGCTGATGTGGCGACAGTTCACTATTGGCTTTATGCTCCGGGAGAGGGCGCTTCCATGTGGGAAGATTTTTATTCCGCTGGAATAATGGGTCTTGGCTGGGATGAGCTTGGTGATCTGAATACATATGCCAGCAAGGATGAAATGGCTCAGAAGCTGAGAGATATTCACGGTGGAGATTCATCATATAAGAATTCTGCACATGCTGTGTGGCAGTTTGTTCATGACATTAAGCCTGGAGATGTGATTTTTGCTAAGCGTGGTCGCAGTGAGATCCTTGGACGCGGAGTCGTAGAATCGGATTATGAGTATGATGATAATCATGATGGAGAATATCCGAATATTCGTAAGGTGAAATGGACTCATAAAGGTAGCTGGCAGAGCGATGAAATGTTTGCCATGAAGACTCTGACAGATGTCACAAACTACACTGATTTTACGAATAAAATATCAGGATTCTTCGAGGACGGTATTGAGGATGAAGAAGAGGATACAAAGGTTATTGATTATCCGGCGTATTCTGTTGAAGACTTCTTGAATGAAGTATATATGGATGAAGAATCCTACTACAAACTCGTTGGAGTACTCGACAGTAAGCTGAATATCATCCTGCAGGGAGCACCTGGTGTGGGTAAAACCTTTGTGGCAAAACGTCTTGCATATTCTATTATGGGAGTGAAGGATGTAGACCGCGTTATGATGGTTCAGTTTCACCAGAGTTATTCTTATGAGGATTTCATCATGGGATTCAGACCTTCTGCTGACGGATTTGATATAAAGACCGGCGCTTTCTATAACTTCTGTAAGAAGGCTGAGAGAGACGGTGATAATAAGTATTTTTTCATCATCGATGAAATCAACCGTGGAAATCTGAGCAAGATTTTCGGTGAGCTTTTTATGCTGATTGAGAATGATAAGCGCGGAAGCAAGAACAAGTTGCAGCTATTGTATCGTGATGAAATGTTCTACGTGCCGGAGAATGTTTACATCATAGGAATGATGAATACTGCAGATCGAAGCCTTGCAATGCTGGATTACGCTTTACGCAGAAGATTTGCATTCTTTGATTTGAAGCCGGGATTTACCACAGAAGGATTCCGTGCTTATAGAGATAGTCTCGACAATAAAAAGTTTGAGGCACTTGTAGGATGTGTACAGAGCCTTAACGAGAAGATTACAGCGGATGAGTCGCTGGGTGAAGGCTTCTGCATTGGTCATAGCTATTTCTGTAATATGGAACCAGATGAAGTGACTGATGAGAAGCTCCAGAGCATTGTTGAATACGAACTAATCCCGATGCTGAAGGAGTATTGGTTTGATGAACCACTGAAGGTCAAAGAATGGAGCGATAACCTAAGGAGTGCTGTTAAGTGATAAGAATTCAGAACATATACTATATGCTTGCCTATGCTTTTCAGGTTCTGAATGAGCAGGGCTATAAGAATATAGCAACGGAAGAATTTGATAATACTGCTGAGCTGTGTGCTGCAATCCTTGCAAGAGGAATCAGCACTCAGGTGAAGCGCGGTCTTGGGAAGGAATACATACCTCAGACTGAGGCTTTATCATCACTTCGCGGAAAACTGGATATTTCTGAATCTATCAAGACACAAACATTTCTGAAGAAGCAGATGATCTGTTCATATGATGATTTTTCCGTGAATTCTGTTATGAATCGGATCATCAAATCCACAGTTCTTCTTCTGTTAAAAGGGGACATATCCAAATCAAGGAAAAAGGAACTGAGGAAACTGATGGTTTTCTTTGAGGACGTGAATGTTATTGATCTTTATTCTGTGAATTGGAATATGCAGTATAACCGTAATAATCAGACATACCGTATGCTAATTTCCATCTGCTATCTTGTATTTAAGGGTTTGTTGCAGACTCAATCCGATGGTACAACGAAGCTGATGGATTTCCTAGATGAGCAAAGAATGTACCGCCTGTATGAGAAATTTATTTTGGAATATTATCGAAAAGAGCATCCGGAGCTGACCGCTAATGCATCTCAGATCCCGTGGCAACTTGATGATGATTTTGGAGACATGCTTCCGGTTATGCAGACAGACATAATGCTGACAAAGGAAGAAAAAACTCTGATTATTGACGCGAAGTATTATGCACATACGACACAACGTCAGTATGATAAAAACACACTTCATTCCGGAAACCTGTATCAGATATTCACCTATGTAAAGAACAAAGAAGTAGAGCTGGCAGATCAGCCACACAAGGTCGCAGGGATGCTTCTGTATGCAAGGACAGATGAGGAAATCTATCCTGAGAAAGAATACCGTATGAGCGGAAATCAGATTGGAGTGAGAACGTTGAATCTGGACGGAGATTTCGATATGATCAAAAACCAATTGAACGAGATCGCGGAGAAATTCTTCGGGGAAGCTGCGTAGGTGATTGTATGCAGGATAGATATGCCGGTGACATCGGCGATTATGGAAAGATTGGGTTGCTCAAAGCTTTGCAGACTCAGGGATTATCTGTCGGAGTGAACTGGTACCGTGTCGAACCGATGGATACAGAGAAAAAAGCGGATGGCACATATAAGCAGGAAGATGGGAAATATCTAATTCCTGAATATTTACAGGTATGCGATACTCCGCTGGCAGAGCAGCTGACAAAGATCGCAAAGTCGAATAATCGCTCCATCAAGAGCCTGGAAAGAGGAGATTTTATTCCTGATGCAAGATATTATAGTGAACCGATTACTGTTGCCGGACGCGATGAATGGCATAAGAGAGCTCTGGTTTTATTAAAGGGATTGGATATTGTCTTTATGGATCCGGACAACGGTATGCTTGTAAAGTCGGTAGGAAAAAGATCGGCTAAGAGTATAAAGTATACATTTTATGAAGAGGTGGCGGATTATATTAGACAGAAGCAAAGCGTTTTGATATATAACCATCGGAGCAGAAAACAGGAAGATGCTTACTTCCGTGAGCTCAGCGAAAAGCTTGGAGGAATAACCGGGGTGCCAGAATCGAGGATATTGAAAATTACATTTCCGAGATGTTCCGTCAGAGATTATCTGGCGGTTCCTGTATCGGATGTGCATCGAGAAAAAATAAAAGCTGCATTTGTCAGTATGGATCAAGGGATTTGGGGAAATACAGGTATGTGTAGGATACCACGATAAAGGTGATTCGTCATAATGCGGTCATATGACCGCATTTTTCTTGACTTTTTAGGATTCTTGAGTATAATATAAAGTACACGGAGGTATCTGAGTGAGTAATCAAGCAAGCAACGGGCAGATTGTAGCATATCTTGCTGAGGTCAAACGGCTACTGTCTGCAGGAAAATACGATTTTGTTCCAAGAAGAAAAAATATGCAAGCATTGGCGCAACATGGTCTTACTATCACAGATGCAAAAAATGAGATTTTAGGGCTTGTTGTCGGTGATTACTACAAAGGCCCTAAGCAGGATCATGATCCTAATCGTCCTGGAGACATTTGGGAATTCAAAAAAGATATTGATGGAATGCAATTTTATGTAAAAGTAAAAATTGTTCAGGAGAACGGAGAAGATATCCTGAAATGTATTGGATTCCACGAGGACGATTTTGCTTAGGAAAGGAGGTGGCGTCGATGAAGAAATATTGCGAGGAATGTGGAAAAGAAGTCGGGACTAAGGTAGTTTTTAAGAAAGAAACGTATGATGTTTGTGGAGAGCCAATCGAAGTTGATGCCCAGATATTGGTTTGTGCTGAGTGTGGAGAAGAGTTCTATTGTGAGGAATTTGATAACGCCACGCTTATTAATGCATACAACGAATACCGTAGAAAGCATAAGCTTCTGCTGCCAGAGGAAATTAAGAAAATAAGAGAACAGTATGGGCTCAGTCAGAGGAGTTTTGCTAAGCTCTTGAACTGGGGAGATAAGACTATCTGTAGATATGAGAATGGCTCTATCCAGGATAAGGCTCATAATAGTCTTCTTCTATTCTTGCGTGAGCCTGAAAACATGAGGACATATCTGACGGAGAATGAGATTGTCCTTGATGAAAGGCAAAAAGCAAAACTGCTTGATACTGTTGATAAACTTGAGCAAGATACGGAATATCGAGTTGGTAGACGGTTCTTTGATTTGTTTTTCTCCAGAGTTCCTTGTGAGGAAAATGGATTCAAGGGGTTTGATTATGAGAAGCTCTGCGCCATGGTTCTGTTTTTTGCGAATAAGAGCACTGAATTACTAAAAACAAAGCTTATGAAGTTGCTCAACTACTCAGATATGATTTTCTATAAAGAAAATGGAGTATCAATATCTGGCTTGAAATATGCGCATCTGCCTTATGGACCAGTGCCAGATCATTTTGATATGATTCTTGGAAAAATGGCAGCAGATCATATTGCCCACATCGATGTATTTTATGATGGCGGCTATGAAAAACATCAGGTAGTTCCAGAGTGTGATATACCTGAAGGTGTGCTTTCTGATGCAGAGATAGAAGTACTGAACCGTATATACGAGAAGTTTAAGACCTTTGGATCAGTGGAGATTTCCGACTACTCACATAAGGAGAAGGGATATAAAGCCACAAAGACGGGAGAGACTATTTCCTATGCATACGCAATGGATATTCAATTGAATTGATGTAAATAAAAAGTTGAAGCAGCGGCCTCCGGCGATGAACCGGGAGCCGCTATTTTCATATCAGTCTTTTTTGTAAAAATTAGTCTCATAGCCATCGGCACGGAGCAGGATGTCCGGCATCCAGTCCGGAGATCTGCCCATCTGCTTGCAGATCACATCCAGATCAACATCAGGGCTGCATTCGATGATCAGCTCATCATGAACGTGACCGACGATAAAGCAGTGCCGGAGCGTTTTCATGGCGTAGCAGAGAATGTCGCGGCTGACTGCCTGGACGATGTTCTCCACGAACTTCGGACCGTAGGATTCGATGCGTTCCCACTTCTTGGTGGAGCCAACCCCTTCGTAGGTGACGGATTCTCCGCCATATTGGTTTTCTCCAATGCGGGGCTTCACGTAGGAGAGCAGTCGGCCTGACGGGAGCTTGATGAAGAGCATTCCGCTCTTATAAAAGAAGTGGATTCCGCGTACTTCAGTCTGAATGCGCTGCGTGATCGTAGTTTTGACAGCGTGGTCAATGTCCCACCAAAAGGCTGTGATCATCGGGTTGGAGTTTCGCCAGGAGTTGACCAATGGCTGCAGTTCTTCTTCGGTCAGTCCCATTTCCAAGGCTCCCATTGACTTCAGAGCACCAACGCTGCCACCGTATCCGAGAGCCAATTCTGCAATCTTACCTTTCTGTCGAAGATGACCATTGATTCCATGCTTTTCAACCGGGACGCCGAACATCTGGCTGGCGGAGGCACAATAGATATCTTTGCCTTCCGCAAATACCTTGGAGCGCCAGGTCTCACCAGCAAGGTGAGCCAGCACTCTGGCTTCGATGGCAGAGAAGTCGCTGACAATGAACTTGTATCCGGGACGGGGCACGAAGGCTGTCCGAATCAGCTGCGACAGCGTATCCGGGATATCATCATAGAGCAGCTGCAGAGTATCATAATCGCCGGATTTAACAATGGCTCTGGCTTCTGTAAGATCCGGCATGTGGTTCTGAGGAAGGTTCTGCAACTGGATCAGCCTGCCTGCCCATCTTCCGGAGCGGTTGGCTCCGTAGAACTGGAACATGCCGTGGGCTCTGCCATCATTGCAGACAGCGTTCTGCATAGCCTGATATTTCTTCACAGATGATTTTGCAAGCTGCAGGCGGAGCCGAAGGGCTTCTTCCACCTGGCCGTCAGTATCATCGATCAGCTTTGCCACATCCTTCTTTCCGAGGGATTCTGCTTCCACGCCGTTCTCTGAGAGCCAGGCTTTCATCTGAACCACACTGTTCGGATTCTCTACGCCGGTGATATCCTGCATGGTTTCGGAGAGGGTAGCTTTGGAACGTTCATCAAAGGTGATGGCGTTTTCTACCACATCCATATCCAGAGCGATGCCTCTGTTGTTGATCTCCTGATCAAGATGATATTCATCCCAGATGAAGTCCGGGACAGGGTATTTCGATTATCCGAGAATTATTATTATTCGAGAAGTTTCACATTGACTCACTCTTGTGGGGTGATTACCCAAATCTTCTCGAATAACGATATATAGCTTATCCTTATTATGAAACTATTTCATGATAAGGAGGTATGCAATTATGCCAAAACACATTAAAACATTTGAAGAACTCGAAGTAGAACTTCTGGACAGAATGAAGGCTCGTGGATGTACACATATAACAGTTACAGGATACCGATATTTATGTAACAGTGTTA
>NZ_JBQHSE010000018.1:0-65107 GCF_052066395.1 Bariatricus sp. HCP28S3_A4
CTCATCGTCAGAGTAATCAAACAATTCTTTGATGATGCATGCTCCGATGATTACGTTAACAGGAGTGTTTGGCCGTGAAGCTTTATCACTATATAAAACAGCAAAAGGTTTCTCATCAATTTTAGGGAACACTTCTTCTGCGAAAACCTTTGCCCAGGAATTTTCTAACGCTTTTTGCTCACGCGCAGTGAGGTTTGAAAAACTATCGAACAGAGATAACTGTTCTACATCATTTGTTTTAAAAGACATATGCAAACCACCTTTATTTGATAAGATGATTATACCATATGTCTTTCATCAATAATAGTTATTTAATTAGTTGGAAATACCTTTTGACCCCAGCATCCTGTCACGAGGAGCGCCCTTTGCTCATTTTTACATCTTACAACAATTAGGTGGGGTTTACAATATTTTTACTAAAAAAACCTCTATGACCGGACTTATTTTCTCTAAAGACAAAAGCTTAATTCTTGGCAAATACTAAGGTGCCTCAAAGCGTTTTCTATGAAAAAGACAAAAAAGGCCGCCGCATCTAAGGTTTACATATCCTTAAATGCGACAGTCCTCTTCTTTTCTTTCGTTATATCATTTATATCTGCACATTAGGCACTGATCGTGGCAAAAGAGTCGTTCCCAACGCGAGCCCCGAACCTAACGCGAGCCAAAGGGCGCTGGTCGTGGCAAAAGAACCGTCCCTACACCGGGTAGCTTCCATTCTCAGTATCTGCGATTGTTGCATCAACTTTTTTCTGCTGTGCATCGCGGTATTTGAAGAAGTCGATTGCTACCTGCGGGAAGAGTGCGTAGCTGAGTACGTCTTCATCCTGCTGTTTGTACTGGGCCATTTCTTTTTCGAGGGTATCCAGTTCATCCGGAATCAGGTCTGCCGGACGGCATGTGATGACTTCTGCGTCATCGCCAAGTACTTTTTTCTTTACTTCTTCGTTAAATGGTTTTACGGTTGCGCCGTATTTTCCGCTGAGTACGTCTTTTGTCTCTTTGGTTGCCATCTTGTAGCGTTCACCCATCAGGACGTTGAATACGGCCTGTGTTCCGACGATCTGTGAGGATGGTGTTACGAGCGGCGGTTCGCCGAGGTCTTTTCTTACGCGCGGTACTTCTTCGAGTACTTCGTAGAATTTGTCTTCTGCACCCTGTTCTTTCAGCTGGCTTGTCAGGTTGGAGAGCATTCCGCCCGGCACCTGATAGAGGAGTGTCTTAATGTTTACGCCGAGGTTCTTCGGATTCAGAAGACCGCTGTCAAGTGCTTCGTCACGGATCGGACGGAAGTAGTCTGCGATCTCTGCGAGGAGCTTCTGGTCAAATCCGGTGTCGTATGGTGTGCCTTTGAAGGTTTCTACCATTACTTCTGTTGCCGGCTGTGAGGTTCCGAGTGCAAATGGAGACATTGCAGTGTCGATGATATCGACTCCTGCCTCGACTGCTTTCAGGTATGTCATGGAAGCAACACCGGATGTGTAGTGTGTATGAAGTTCAATTGGAAGATCCACTGCTTCTTTTAATGCGCCTACCAGTTCGGTTGCTTTATATGGAAGTAACAGGCCTGCCATATCTTTGATACAGATGGAATTTGCTCCCATATCTTCGATACGTTTTGCGATGTCTACCCAGTAATCCAGTGTGTATGCATCTCCCAATGTGTAGGAAAGTGCTACCTGTGCTTCTGCTTTTTCTGCGTTTGCTGCTTTTACGGCTGTCTGAAGGTTTCTTAAGTCATTCAAACAGTCAAAGATACGGATGATATCGATTCCGTTTGCAACGGATTTCTGGACGAAGTATTCTACTACATCATCTGCATAAGGACGATATCCAAGGATATTCTGTCCGCGGAAGAGCATCTGAAGTTTGGTGTTCTTGAATCCGTCACGGAATTTACGAAGTCTGTCCCACGGGTCTTCTTTTAAGAAACGAAGGGATGCATCGAACGTAGCTCCGCCCCAGCATTCTACGGCGTGATATCCGACTTTGTCCATTTTATCAACGATTGGAAGCATCTGTTCGGTTGTAAGACGTGTCGCGATCAGAGACTGATGTGCGTCACGGAGAACAGTTTCCACAATTTTAATTGGTTTTTTTTCAATTTCAGCCATTTATTTCTTCCTCCAAGTTTTTCTATTACGGAATTTGCCCTTGCTTGTCTTTGAATGATTCACGGGACTGGCTGCTCACGGATTCTTATCTCATAGTCAGGCACATACTTCGCATGTGATTCCTTCGGAATCTCCGCACTTCGTGCTGCCTGACATTCGATAACAACCGGAATTTGCCCTTGCAAGCAAGCAAATTCCTTCCTGTTGTTACATTACTCCGAATATAGCCATGAATGTTCCGGCGGCTACGGCGGTTCCGATTACGCCGGCAACGTTTGGTCCCATTGCGTGCATCAGAAGGAAATTTGTCGGGTCTGCTTCCGCCCCGACCTTCTGGGATACACGGGCTGCCATCGGTACGGCGGATACACCTGCGGAACCGATCAGCGGGTTCACCTGTCCATGAGTTGCCCAGCACATGATCTTACCGAAGAGCACTCCGGCTGCGGTACCGAATGCGAATGCAACAAGACCGAGTGCCACGATTTTCAGAGTATCCAGGTTCAGGAATGCTTCTGCGCTTGTGGTTGCACCTACGGATGTTCCAAGCAGAATGACAACGATGTACATCATGGCATTGGAAGCGGTCTCTGTAAGCTGTCTTACTACACCGGATTCTTTGAATAAGTTACCGAGCATCAGCATACCAACCAGTGGTGCTGTTGTAGGAAGAATCAGACACACAACGATGGTAACGACGATCGGAAAGAGGATCTTTTCCAGTTTGGTAACCGGACGAAGCTGTCCCATTTTAATCTTACGTTCTTTTTCGGTTGTAAGGAGTTTCATGATTGGCGGCTGGATAATCGGCACCAGTGACATGTAGGAATACGCTGCCACGGCGATCGGTCCCATGATGGCCGTCTGCTGTAATTTACCGGCAAGGAAGATGGAAGTCGGTCCGTCTGCTCCACCGATAATGGAAATAGCTGCTGCTGCTTTGTCTGAGAATCCCATTGCCATGGCTCCCAGATAAGCTGCGAAGATACCAAACTGGGCTGCTGCTCCGAGAAGGAAACTCTTCGGATTTGCGATCAGCGGTCCGAAGTCGGTCATCGCTCCTACGCCCATGAAGATCAGAGACGGGAGGATCGCCCATTCATCCAGTTTGAAGAAATAATATAAGAGTCCGCCGGTTCCGTTTGCTGCGTCCTCTGCATGAAGCATGATGTCCGGGTAAATATTTACCAGAAGCATACCAAATGCGATCGGTACGAGAAGCAGCGGTTCGAAGCCATGCTTAATCGCAAGGTAAAGGAAAAAACATGCAACTGCAATCATCACGTAGTTTCCAACAGTCAGATTGAAAAATGCGGTCTGATGCAGGAGATTTCCCAGTGTATTTGTAATGTATTCCATGTTATAACCTCCTGTTTGTCAAAAGGATGCTGCTCCTTAGTTTAATGTAGCTAATGTCTGGCCTGCTTCTACCATATCGCCTACTGCTACATCAATACTAGCAACGGTTCCGTCTTCCGGAGCCACAACAGGAATTTCCATCTTCATTGCTTCTACGATCACAACGGTATCACCTTTTGCAAGTTTCTGTCCGACGCTTGCTTCGATCTTGAATACTTTTCCGGCTGCACCTGCTGCCACTTTGATGCTGCCTGCGCCTGCTGCCGTTTTTGCTGCCGGTGCTGCCTTTGGTGCTGCCTTAGGTGCCGCTGCCGGTCTTGCTGCCGGTGCCGGTGAAGCTCCTGCTCCGTTTTCTTCTACTGTCACATCATATACGTTTCCGTTCACTGTAATTGTATAATTTTTCATGATTATTTCCTCCTGAATATCAACTATATTTATGCATTCCATTTGTTGGATTTTCTTCTCTTAATAGAACGTACTACGAAACCGTCCGTAGAAGTTCCTTCGTAAGCAGCAATCGCTGCAGCGATAACCGCGACAAGCTCTGTGTCATCGATCTCCTCTTCTGCTGCGGCTTCTTCTGCCTGTGCCGGAGCCGGAGCAGCTTTTGCAGGCTCCGCCTGTTTTTTGGATTTTCTGTCTACTAATGCAGGAACGTATTTAAACAGAGAAATAATAAAACTCATGAATATCAAAACACAAAATACAGTTCCCATACCTAATAATGTATTCAAACCGGCTTTCTTAAGAATCTCGCCCGTGCTGAAGGAAGCATTTACCGTAAATGACTCCAGCTTCAGATTCTCATCAAATGTAAACTCCAGATCAGCTTCTCTGTCTGAGAATTCTGCCGGTGCAGTTACCGTCAGAGTCGTACTGCTGGTCTTGAATTCATAGTCTCCGTGACTGATGTACTGTCCGCATTCATCCGCTGACGCACTCCATCCTTCTAATGCAGTAATAAAATCTTCTGCCTCCATCTGGACGCCGGTCTGGGACTCAAACTGTGCCATCAGATAGCCCTGATTCCAGTCTGACATGCTGCTGACCTGCTCACCTGAGATACCGCCGCTTGCAACGACATATAATACCTGTTCACAGCTCTGCTCGATGGTCTCCGGATCATACTGGATTCCTTTCGCATTACCGCAGCCGGTAAAGGCAAACGCAAGTGCCAGAATGCAGATTAATAAACTGATTTTTTTCTTCACTTTGCTTCACCTCACTAAACTGTTCCGTGTTTCTTGGAAGGACGTTCTTCCCTCTTTGTAAATAACATCTCAAATGCGCCGATCACATATTTTCTTGTGTCGGCCGGTTCAATGATCGTATCTACATAGCCTCTTCTTGCAGCAGAAAGCGGGCTTGACTGAAGTTCCTGATACTCCGCTGCTTTTTCTTTTAATGTATCGGCATCCGCGTCTACGTACATGATCTTTGCTGCCATATCAGCTTCCATCATACCGATCTCAGCGTTCGGCCATGCATAAACCATGTCTGCTCCGATGGATTTGCTGTTCATGGTCACATATGCGCTTCCGTATGCTTTTCCGGTTACAACAGTAACTTTCGGTACGGTTGCATCGGCGAATGCATAGGTAAGTGATGCCATTGCTTTCGCAAGATTCTTCTCCGAACATACAGCTGCCTTGAATCCTGTTACATTGGTAAGTGTCAGGACCGGAATTCCAAATGCATCACAGAATTTCACAAATCCGGCTGCTTTCTTGCATCCTCTTGCTGAAAGAGAACCGTCGAATTCTTCTGCTGCCTTTCCTTCTTCATCAAATACTTTTGAGCGGTTTGCCACTGCTCCTACGGTCATTCCGTTAAGACGGATAAAACCGGTCACCATATCTTTTGCGTATTCTTTCTTTGTTTCGAAGAAAACGCCGCTATCTGAAAGCATTGACAGAACAATGGATGGGTCCTCGGCTGCATTTTCAATATCTTCACAGATCCGGTTCAGATCATCGGTACATTCATCATAAGAATCGTTATCCTCATTATTTGCCGGAAGCATACATACGAGTTCACGGATATTTTCCAGGATCTCTTCTTCTGTTCCGACTGCATCCACCATTCCGGATTCCTCGCTCTGGAACTTAGCGCAGGATGTGTCACATTTCTTAATTTCATTTCCGACGATTGCATTCGGAGAGTTCACAAATAATCTGCCCTTTGTCTCCATAAATGTGAAATCAGTCAGTGCTGCAGCTGTTGCGAGTCCACCGCCGCAATTTCCGAAAATAGCAGTAATCTGTGGAATAACGCCAGAAGCCATTGCCTGTTTGTAGTAGAGACTTCCAAATGCATTCAGTGCGTCTGTTGCTTCCTGAAGACGCATACCTGCACAATCAATAAGTCCAATGACCGGTGCACCCATCTTCATTGCCATGTCATAGATATGTGCGATCTTTCTTGCATGCATCTCACCAATCGCGCCCTTTAAAACAGTCGCGTCCTGGCTGTACACATAGACAAGATTACCGTCAATGACTCCATAACCGGTAATGACACCATCTGCCGGAGTCTCTTTCTCCTGCATGTTGAAATCTGTCGATCTTGCTGTTACTGCTCCGCCGATTTCAACAAAACTTCCCGAATCAAGCAATGCAGCAATTCTCATGCCTGCCGGATTTGATGTTGTTGTGTTACTCATAAATCTAGCCCTCCATTTTATAATTATAATATAAACCAAATTTTCTGCCGAGTTTATTATACTTGTATTTTCTGGAAACTGCAACATTTTTCGCGAATAACTCGTTAATAATTTCACATTGTATTAAAAAAAGACCAAAGGCGACAATGGGACGAGTGACTAGGGTCACCGGTCACCCGTCACCCCTAGTCACTCGCCCCCTTGTCACCTATTTCTGATTCCGGAACTGTACCGGTGTCATATTATACGCTTTTTTGAACAGCCGGTTAAAATGCTCCACGTTCTGATATCCAACAGAAAGCGCGATATTTTCCACGGTCATACTGCTGCTCTTAAGCATGGCTCTGGCTTTTTTCATACGGACTTTCTTTACGATGTCCCCGAACGTCATACCTGATTTTTCTTTGATGTATTTGGACAGGTACGGCTTGGAAAGGAAGAATTTCTCAGAGAGGTCATCCAGAGAAACATCCAGATAGTTTGCCTGAATATAATTCATGATCTCAAGCATACGTTCGTCCTTACACTCATCTGCTGTTTTGATCTCTTCAATTTTATTAACCGCAACTGCCAGTGCATCGATGGATGCGTGGATAATGTCTGCATCAATGCCGACTCCCCAGTATGTATGTCCGTTGCAGATAATACCGACATATGCACATGCCTTGGAAGAAGATCCCTTTGTCAGAGAATGTTCTTCATAGAAGGACAGCTCGTAGCTGATGTTGAAATACTGCTTGATCGCATTGCTTACCGCATCGAGACGTCCATTACCGGATGCTGTCACGATCCGTTTGCTGTTCGCATGCGAAATGGTTGCTGTCGCAAGGATTCCGTCTTCCTGTTTGAAATGACACTCATCAATCGTAAAGACACCTTTGTAATTGACATAATTGTCCTCGAAAATATGGTAAACCCATTCCGGAGTCAGCTCTTTGTGAGCCTTGTCGGATACATCTTTTACGAGATATCCCACTTCTTCCTTCATCTCCTTCGGCAGATTGATACCGAAGTTCTGCTTTAATATGTAGTTGACGCCGCCCTTACCGGACTGGCTGTTGATACGGATAACATCCTTGTCATAGGTACGTCCCACATCTTTCGGATCGATCGGCAGATACGGAACCGTCCATTTATCGCATTCTTTCTCTTCCCTGAAGGCCATACCTTTCGCGATCGCATCCTGATGGGATCCGGAAAATGCGGTAAATACCAGATCTCCTGCATACGGCTGACGTTCGTAAACATGCATTCTGGTAAGACGCTCATAGGTCTCACGGATTTCCATCATGTTGGAGAAATCCAGTCCCGGATCAACACCGTGTGAGAACATGTTCATAGCCAGTGTGATAATGTCCACGTTACCGGTACGTTCTCCATTTCCAAACAGCGTTCCCTCGATACGCTCTGCTCCGGCAAGTACACCAAGCTCTGCGGTTGCCACACCACATCCTCTGTCATTGTGTGGATGCAGGCAGAGGATCACGCCATCGCGATGGCTGAGGTGTTTGTCTACATATTCTACCTGGCTTGCAAATACATGCGGCATTGCGTTCTCTACGGTTGTCGGAATGTTGATGATTGCTTTCTTATCCGGGGTCGGCTGCCATACATCCAGAACGGCGTTGCACACTTCCACTGCGTAATCCACTTCGGTTCCCGGGAAGCTTTCCGGACTGTACTGGAAGGTGAAATTTCCTTCTGTCTCATCAGCCAGTGTTTTCAAAAGTTTCGCTCCGTCGATCGCGATCTTCTTGATCTCCTCTTTACTCTTGCGGAACACCTGCTCACGCTGAGCAACGGATGTCGAATTGTAAAGGTGTACAACCGCATGGGGCGCTCCCTTTACTGCTTCAAATGTTTTCTTGATGATATGTTCACGTGCCTGAGTCAGTACCTGTACGGTCACATCGTCCGGAATCATATTCTTCTCGATCAAAGTGCGCATGAACTGATATTCTGTCTCGGATGCTGCCGGAAAACCGACTTCGATCTCTTTAAATCCGACTTTAACTAACAACTGGAAGAATTCCAGCTTCTCCTCCAGGCTCATCGGCTCGATCAGTGCCTGATTGCCGTCACGCAGATCCACACTGCACCAGATCGGTGGTTTCTCAATGTAATCCTTCTTCGCCCAGTCATAACTGACTTCCGGCGGCATAAAATATTGTCTTTCATACTTTTCAAAATTCTTCATCGTGTTCTCTCCTTCTATAAATACTCAAGAATGTAATTTGTCTGAATTATAGGAATTTTTCAGTCTTCGCGCAAAATTCATAAATATTCGTCAATGTTCTTGCTCTATTTTGTTATACTCACATATCCTAACACATCTATATTATAAAGTCCAGCGACAAATTTAAGCAATTTAATTGATCTAATTTATCATCATGTATTTTTTACAGATTTTTCGGAATACCCAGGCATAGTTTTTCACCGGAATCTCCTCTTCAATGACCAGAGGGTACTTTTTTAGTACTTCTCCATTCAAAGTATAGCATACATAGCCCGCTTCTGTTCCTTTCGTCACCGGTGCCTGCATTGTTTCTTCCTGGCAGACAGTCACCTCTACCTGTTCCGACTCCGATAAAAGAACCTGCAGTTCCTTCTGTTTTCCTTCCTCTGTCTGCAGGACCGGCGTGGATTTTGCATCCCCAAACAGCTCCTGATCATCCGGAATTCCATTTTCCACGGTAATTTCCCTGAGCGCCGGCTCTTTCCATACATCGCGGTACTGATACGTCTTCAGCGCATACTGCATCAATTTCTTGGTATCAACCCATTTATAACTTTTGTTATTGGGCCATCCACAGCCCAGAAGCGCAACGACAAAGGTTCTTCCGCCATTCTCCAGTGCTCCCACATAACAATACCCTGCTTCTCCTGTAAACCCGGTTTTTCCTGAAATGGCTCCCTCCATCATATCCAGGAACAAGTTGTGGTTTGTGCAGGTAAAATTCCTTGTCCCTTCGACATTGGAAAAAGAATAGCTTTTCTGCTGGGTGATCCCCAGAAATTCTTCTGCTTTTGGTGATTCGAGAATGCAGTAGCTCATGATCCTTGCCAGATCGGCAGCCGAAATGCTGTGCTTTCCGCCGTCATCTTCCGCGTCCAGTCCGTTTGGCGTCACAAAATGGGCATTGGTACACCCGATTTCTTTTGCCTTTTCATTCATTTTCTCGGCAAATTGTTCCACACTGCCAGCAATATGCTCGGCGATGGCAACTGCACTGTCGTTGTGTGATTCGAGCATCAGGGAATACAAGAGATCTTCAAGATAATACTGTTCTCCTTCTGCCATCTGCAAATGGACCTTAGGCTGAGAAGCAGCATTCTTCGATACGGTTACAATTTCCCCGGCACTTTCCATCTGTGTACCTTCATTCTCCGCGCTTTCATTCTCCGCGTTCATCGCTTCCAGGGCAAGGATACAGGTCATGATTTTTGTCGTGCTTGCCATCGGCCGCATGGTTTGCCCGCCCTTCGAGATCAGGACACGCCGGCTCTTAGCATCCATCAGCACAGCGGAAATGGCATGCAGATTCTGCAGCTCTTCCGGCAGGGAACCTGCTGCTTCTTCTTCCTTCACTGATTCCTGAGATGCCTGATTCACTTCCCATACCTCGTCAGAAGCCAGCGCATGGAGTATTTCTTCAGTCCCGGCAAGCTGCGGCATCACGATGAGATTAATGGATATGATGAAAATGCAGGTGACCGATATAAGATTCCGGATTCTTTTCATTACGCACATCTCCCTATTCGAATCATATCATAGCTCCTCTTGAGGACATTATTTTCCTCTATCCTATCGTATGAACGGGTGCTTTTCTCCATGCATCTTCTTTCTTCCAATTTCTCTATGAAGCTATTGATTACCGAACCTTTTGGGGAGTCTGCACTGCAACTAAAAAAGCTGCAGAAAATGTATACAGGAATGATCCTGTTTCCTACAATTTCTGCAGCTTTCTGCTTTTTACATGTATAATACCTCTGTCCCGGTTATATATCCAGCTTCAGCTGAACTTCGTCTTCGGCCTCTTCTTTGAATGTCTCCATCTTCTCCGCATCGATTCCCGGCAGCTCATCCAGCGACGTTACGCTGAATCTTCGAAGAAATTCTTCAGTGGTTCCGAATAACAACGGTCGCCCCGGTGCGTCGAGCCTTCCCACCTCACAGACAAGATTGTACTCGATCAGTTTATTCACGGCATGGTCTGATTTCACACCACGGATCTTCTCGATCTCCAGTCTGGTAACCGGCTGTTTGTACGCGATGATCGAAAGCGTCTCCAGCATGACATCGGTGAGGACGTAGCGCTTTGGCTGCTTGGCGATCCGGATCAAATACTCATACATTTCCGGCTTCGTGGCAAGCTGAAAGGAATCCTCCAGTTCAATGATGCGGATTCCCCTGCCTTCCTTCTCATATTGGTCCATCATGTTGTGAATGATTTTCTTTGTAGTTGGCACATCCTGTTCGATTGCCGCAGCGATCTTGCTGACTTCAACCGAATCACCCATGGCAAATAAAATCGCCTCGATTATGCCTTGCAGCTGTTTAATCTTCATTATGTTCCCCTTCATTCTCGTTCGAGGTAATCAGTATATCATCAAACGTATGTTCCTGATAAATCGTAATCTTTCCGATTTTCATAAGTTCTAATATTGCAAGAAATGTAACGATCACCTGGACCTTGGATGCCTGTCTAGTAAGTAGATCCCGGAAGCTGAAGTTGCGGTGTACTTTCGCATACTCTTCCACATAATTCAGTTTCTCAGGCAATGTCACTTCTTCCTTCTCAATCTTTCCGAATTTACTTCGGATTGGATCCGTCTTCTCCGTCTGTCGTTTTAATACTTCCTGGAAAATGTCATTCAGCTTCGAAAGGGTTAGATCCCCGAGAAGCTCATCCAGATCCACAGGCTCGACATAGCTCTTGACAACATCGGGAAGCGTTTCCTCCTTGTAATAAATCTTCTCTCCGTCTACCTGACGATCCCGAAGCTCATAAGACATATATTTGTACATCTTATATTGGAGGAGCTGTTCCACCAGTTCCTGTCTCGGGTCCTCTTCTTCGCCCTCTTCGTTGACTTCCTTCGGCAGGAGCATACGGCACTTAATGTCCAGAAGCGTGGCTGCCATCAGCAGGAATTCACTCATAATGTTCAGATCTTCCCGTTCCATATCTCGGATATATTCCATATACTGGTTGGTGATTTCCACGATCGGAATATCGTAAATATCTATTTTATTTTTATCAATCAGATGCAGAAGAAGGTCCAACGGCCCCTCAAACACCTGCAGTTTTACCGGAATCCCCATATTCTTACTGCCTTTCCGTCTGTCGAATCAAAGCGTGTCCGTGCACTAGAACAGTGTAACACACTTCTGGCTTTCGGGCAAATAGATCTTACAAATCCACTGAAATAAGCCCATGGCAATATCCACAGGCATAAATCATTCTTCTACATTCCATGAATATGAAGCACGATCAGCTCCGCCGGATTGAACAGACGGATATTGATCGTATGCGTCCCCAGTCCTTTGCTGACTACAATACTTGTATCTCCCTCTTTGTAGCAGTCGCCGGAATATTTCGGGAACAGCCCTACTTGAGGGCTGATGACGCCTCCCAGTACAGGGAGCCGCATAACGCCCCCGTGAAGGTGACCGGAAAGAATCAGATCCGCTCCCCATTCTTTGTAGATCGTGACAAATTCCGGGTGATGCACCATCAGAACATTCCATGCCTGCGGATCTGCCTGTCCCAGTCCGTCTTTCATATCCTGCAGGGAAGGCTCCATCCTGCCGAATCTGGCATAACATTCCGAAGGCATCTTCATTCCATACAGAAGAACCCGAGTGCCTTCCCATTCCATCTCGCAGGATTCATTGATCAGAAAATGGATTCCGGCCTGTTCCAGTTCTTTCTTATATTTCCAGTAGCTGTCGCCGTAATTTTCCGGATCTTCAAGCATCCTCTGTTCATGGTTTCCGAGCGCGCAATATACCGGGGCAAATTCGGTCAGTTTTTTCATGCATTCTGCCGCCTTTCCCCAGGAACTCTCCCTGCCGCCATGCGTATTTCTATTTGCCACAAGCATATCCCCGCCGCAGAGGATCAGATCCGGTTTCTGCTCCCGAATCTTTTCCAGAAGCTTACCATTCTCCTCTCCGTATTCGCGGTTATGAAGATCACTTAAAAATACGATTCTTTTATCTTCCATTTCAGGAGGAAGCTTCGGTGTCCTGATCTCGTATTCCGTCACTACAAACCGATGTGTCTCCCGGTATATTTCAGCTAATATGAGCAGCACTGCCGCTATGAGGGCAGCCAGTAAATATATCATTCTGCAAATCTCCTTAAAGTCATCTTAATCTCGTTCTACCCGTTCTATCATACAGGAATGTTCTTTGCTCTTCGGATCGTAATTAATTCCAACCAACAGAATATCTGCTCCATAATCCTTAATTGCAGCAGCCACCTCTTCCGCATCCATATTCAATGTAGCATCCAGAAGATGATCAGAGTTACGAATCAGCTTTGCAATTTCTGTATGCTTCCCTGTAGTTACAGCACGAACAAATTCCTCACGTGCATCTTTGCTGCAAATGATTTTCCAAAACGTCGTGGTCTGCTTACACATGTCATCTTATCGCTTGTTCCAAGTGTACTGTTAATAAACGATATCAACCCTGTCTTATCTACATATATTCCTTTTCTTACAGTTTCAAACCCAGCATTTCCAATGTTTAAATACTTCCCCAAATGACTCATACTCCCTTCTGCAAAAATCCGGCTGTTAAGCTCATCTTCTGACAAAAACAGGTTATACAGAAAGGAACGGATAACCGGATGTATAATCATACACTTGTTCCGACATTTCGTCTAAATCCATCCCCGTATAATAATCCGCTTCGTACTCTCTTAACATTCCTGCAATGTCATCTGCTGAAAAGCTCATTTATTAAAACATCTTTTCATGATTCATTCCTTTCCCGTTTCATGAAGCATTTCCATGGTACTTATATCATATCTGATTTTTGAATATTTGTACACCTGATTTATAAATTCTTCTAACCGAGGATCGTATGGTCCGTCACAATAGAACCCCGGCCAGAGCGAGGGTAAACTTCGCTTTGACCGGGGCTTTTCTATTTCGGATAACAGCTTGGCGTGATGCTACTTCCACCAGCGCGGAACGGACTCGGTTTTTGTGTCACCGCAGATTTTACAGGTGTAGGTCTTTTCTCCCTCGGCATCTTCTGTCGGTTCTGTGGTGATAACGCCATCGTCCCACTTATGATTCAGAGCATCTACCTCGCGGGTTTCGGTAACCTTGCAAACAGTGCAGGTTCTGGTTTCCTCACCCTTTTCGGTACAGGTAGGCTCGGTGGTAACAGTCCATTCACCCCACGCATGCTCTTTGCAGAAAGGTTTCCAGGTGATGGTGCCGCCGTAGTTCTGCATCACATCGCTTGTCCAGGTCTCATTCCCGCCGGGATAGAAAGCTGTAGCCGTAACTCCTTCGAAAGCATTTTCCTGAATTTCCGTTGCATCTCCTTAAACTGTCATTTCTTCCAATACGTCCAGCAATGCCGAAAAAAATGTCATCGCTCCGACATCTTCTTTTGCATAAATGGCAACTTCACCAATCTTTTCTCCGTTCAGCTTGTAGCTTACCCGCCCGATGGTATCGCCCTTTTTCACCGGTGCATCGAGTTCTTCCACCGTTATTTCTTTCGTTATGGCATTCAGATCTGCACCTGTTACATCCACATACTGAAAGGAATTCTCGGCTTCGCCTTCAACCTGTTTTTCGATTCCCCTGGTCACTTCCGCAAAAATCGGCTCCTCAAGCACATTTTCATCGACGAAGCGGCTGCATTTTCCAAAACCGTAGTTCAGCATAGAAATCGCATCCTTGACACGGGTTTTGGAATCCGGCTCAGCCATGACAACAGCGATCATTTCAATCCCGTCTTTTTCAGCCGTTGCCGAAAGGCAGAACTTTGCCTTACTGGTGGAGCCGGTCTTCAGTCCTGTCGCGTATTCGTACTGGCGAATCAATTTATTGGTGTTGGTGAGACCGAATTCGCTGGTTCCTTTAGCAGTCGTGTGGGTGATATTTTCCATCCAGATCATCGAATACTTATGAATCTCTGAATACTTTGTGATCAGTTCCCGCGACATCAGTGCGATATCTCTTGCGGTCGTGAGGTGTCCGTCCGTATCCAGTCCGTTGCAGTTTACGAAATGAGTATGTTCCATTCCAAGCCCCTTAGCACGTTCGTTCATCTTCTGTACAAAGGCCTGCTCACTGCCACAGATCAATTCGGACATTGCCACACAGGCGTCGTTCGCACTTGCCACAGAAATGCATTTGATCATAGTTTCCACGCTCTGCTTTTCTCCCGGTTCCAGAAACACCTGGGATCCGCCCATGGATGCCGCATACTCGGAAGTCGTCACCTCATCCTCCAGATGGATCTGTCCACTTGCGAGAGCATCAAAAATGAGCAGAAGTGTCATGATCTTGGTCACGCTCGCAGGCGGAAGTTCTTTGTCGGCCTCCTTCTCATAGAGAACTTTCCCGGAGGAAGCTTCCATAATTATTCCTGACTCTGCGGAAATACCAAGTTCTTCTGTATTTTTTTCTTTTTCCCCGGAATCATCCTGGATATTGCCGGTTGTTTGCGTTTCTTCATTCGCCAGGCTGACCAAGCATGGCATCCTATAACTCGTCTGCAGGCACAGTACGATTCCCAGAAATACAGCCAAAAATCTACGCATAAAACAGCTCCTTCACCAATTCGTCTGTTACTAATAAATGCCATGCCGCATTAAAATAGAACCTTCTATCCTATGTTTCCGTTATATTCTTTTCCTTTTTCATTAAACCAGTCCAGCGCTTCGCAGATTCCTTCTTCTGCAAAGGCAAATTCTTTCGTCTCTTTTTTTTCCTCCGGAGTGTTGTCGTAATTGTACGGTCCTTCCCAGACCGTACCCAGAAGGATCGTCTCCTTCTCGCCATCCTCAGATTCTTTTTCTTCTTTTCCCAGTCGGAAATTCATCTTTCCCATACTTCCGTTAAACTTTGCCTTTTTATAAAAATTCAGCGGAAAAAGCTGCATCCGTTTCAACATTGATTTATCCCTCCATTGTAAATAACCGCCTTATATACGGAACCATTTGAAAGAAATATACTGCCAAATCACAAAAATAGCAAGCTCATTTTATTATATACATGACAACTCACAATAATCCAATGGACCATTTTCTCAAATGCATGGAACAAAAAAAGGCATTGCCATGCTTTGTGATGTTCGCATGCAATGCCTTTATTTGCAATATTTATGATTGTTTCACGCCGTCTTCTATTCTCCTGTCACTTCAAGGATCGCATCTCTCATGATCTCGATAGCCTGATCAATGTGATCTTTGGTAAGTGTAAGTGGCGGAATCATA
The DNA here is from genome assembly GCF_052066395.1 of Bariatricus sp. HCP28S3_A4. Lineage (NCBI taxonomy): Bacteria > Bacillati > Bacillota > Clostridia > Lachnospirales > Lachnospiraceae > Bariatricus > Bariatricus sp. HCP28S3_A4. Next base: position 15,609 of record NZ_JBQHSE010000018.1, read on the forward strand.
CGGTTTACATTGTTTCCGATCGCCGTGATCAGAAGTTTTCTGCGGAAGCATGCCCATTTCACATCCAATGCAATCGGCATATCGTATTCGCAGCCTACCAGGAGTCCTTTTCCTCTTGCTTCTTTTACATGTGGAAGTGTTGCAAGTTTTTCTTTGAAGTATTCTCCCATTACTTTTGCGTTTCCGCTCAGGTCGTTGTCCAGAATCTCTGTGATAGATGCAAGAGATGCAGCACATGCAAGAGGATGTCCACCGTATGTAGAACCATGTGTTCCTGATGTAAATACTTTCGCAACCTCTTCACTTGCACAGCAAGCTCCGATCGGCATTCCGCCGCCCATTGCTTTCGCCATAGTTACACAGTCCGGTTTTACTCCGTATCCCATGAATGCCATCGGAGAACCTGTACGTCCCCATCCGGTCTGTACTTCATCAAGAAGGAGAAGCATTCCTCTCTCATCGCAGAGCTTGCGAAGTCCTTCGATGAATTCCTGTGTTGCCGGATGTACACCGCCTTCGCCCTGTACCGGCTCGATCATGATCGCGATCGTATTTTCTGTTACTTTTGATTTGAAATCTTCCAGATCATTGTATTTTGCATAAGAGAATCCAGGAAGCATCGGTTTGAATCCAAGCTGGCATGCATTGTCCGGCTGACCTGTTGCTGAAAGTGCTCCGTAGGTTCTGCCATGGAAACCGTTGACAGCTGTTACGATATGGTAATGTTCCGGGCCGTATTTTTCAACACCGTATTTTCTTGCCATTTTGATCATGCATTCATTAGCTTCTGTTCCTGAGTTCTGGAAGAAAATCTTATCCATCCCGATCGTGTCACAGATTTTTTTTGCAAGGAGTGCCTGCGGTACGGTATATGGGTAGTTGAAGGTATGCATAATATCATCAACCTGATCCTTGATTGCCGCAACTACTTTCGGATTTCTGTTTCCGGCACTGTTTACAGCAACACCGCCATAGAAGTCAAGATATGCAACGCCTTTTTCATCATACAGATACATTCCCTCTGCTCTCTCTGCGATGAAATCGTAACGTGCATAGGTTTCTACCATGTATTTGTTTACAATGGCTTTCAATTCTTCTGCTGTTAATCCTGTGTCTTTGAGTTTCATAAGAAATTCCTCCCATTTTCTTTATTGTTGTAAGAAATATCAAAATGAAGTAGATTTGACTCCCACCAAGAGTAACTTGCGCAACTCGCCACCTATGAAGGTGGGAGTCTTATCTTCTTTCAAGATAAAAAAAAGCGCCATGTACATCCTGTACATGACGCCTTTGTCATTTAACGATTATGAGTATATACCTCAGTCTAAAATTTGTCAACACAAAATTTTTACAAAAAAATTATAGATATTTCAGATAAATTTTCTAAATAAAATTACGGATATTCTCTTTTATTCTTTCGATCGGTCCGGTAACACATTCCGGCATATCATCCTTTTTTACATTGTAGAAGGATGAAAGAAAATCCATACCGAATACGGTGATCAGTACCGAACCTGCCACCCGTCCTACATAAAGCGGGATCAATGCCACGATTCCCTCCACTGTGTTCTGCAGGAACATGAAGAGAAACAAGGTATAGAACCCCCAGGCGATCGAACTCTCGAGACAGATTATCCCTTTATAGTTGAAAGGTTTTTCATTATAATCCCACCAGACTTCTCCGAACACCTTCTGCATCAGAAGTGCGGTCAGATATTCCAGAATGGTTGCGAAAAAGGATCCCATGAAAAACAACAGGACACGATTCTCGCTGTATGGCCTGAGGAGAAAAAATACAGTCAGCGCCCCCACACCATAGATTGGACAGAACGGACCTCTTCCGAATCCCCTGTTCGTCAGCTTTTTATTACAAAAGGACATATAGATCGATTCGACGAGCCATCCCAGCATTCCGTAAGTCAGGAACCACATGACTAATTCATAACTTCCAACTCCAAAAATCACTCTATTCCACCACATATCCATTCCTCCGGCACTTGGCCCTTCGACCTCCTGCCCGCTAAAAAAATGAGGTGTTGATATTCAAACACCTCATTATTCTGCACATATTAATTATATTTACGTTTTCTAGCAGCTTCGGATTTCTTTTTACGTCTTACGCTTGGTTTTTCGTAATGTTCTCTCTTACGAATCTCCTGCTGAATTCCTGCCTTTGCGCAGTTTCTTTTGAATCTGCGTAAAGCGCTGTCTAACGTCTCGTTTTCTTTTACGATTACATTTGACATAGTCTCACACCTAACCTCCCCTCCAGCCTTGTATTGTGCATTATACGACTGTTCGGGTATTTTATTGCACTACACATGATTATAGCATATTTTTTAATACAGTCAAGAATTTTCTTTAAAAATATGCCAAATTATGCATAATTTATTGAATCTGTCCTGCTAAAACCTCTTTCACTTTTGCAAGTGCATCCGGAATGCCTGCCGGATTCTTTCCGCCTGCCTGTGCCATGTTCGGGCGTCCGCCGCCGCCACCGCCAACGCAGGATGCGATTGCCTTGATCAGATTTCCGGCATGAGCGCCTTTCTTCATTGCTCCGTCGGTTGCGGTTGCCATCAGGCTGACTTTGCCGCCTGCAGCAGATGCAATCACGACCACACCTTCTCCAAGCTTCTCTTTGAGCTGGTCGCCGAGATCGCGAAGTCCGTTCATATCCATATCTTCTACGCTGACAGCAAGAACCTTCACTCCGTTCACTTCTTCTACCTGGCTCATCACATCGCCCATAGCGTCCTTTGCCAGTTTGCTCTTCAGGCTCTCGACTTCGCTGTGAAGTTCTTTGTTCTCAGCCTGCAGATGCGTGATCTTCTCAGTGAGATTATCCGGGGTCGCCTTCAGAAGCTTCGCAGCTTCGTGCATCTTTTCTTCCAGAGCCGCGTAATATTTCATAAGTCCTTTGGAAGTCAACGCTTCGATACGGCGCACGCCGGCTGCCACACCGCTCTCGGATATGATCTTAAATGCTCCGATTTCTCCTGTATTTGCAACGTGGGTTCCTCCACAGAATTCGATGGAGTAATCACTCATATTGACAACTCGTACAATATCACCGTATTTTTCACCGAAAAGTGCCTGTGCTCCGGTCTTTCTTGCTTCTTCGATCGGCATATTCTTCGCGATAACCTGAAGGGATCTGGAAATGCTGTCGTTGACCATATCTTCGGTCCTCTGCAATTCTTCCGGTGTCATTGCAGAGAAATGCGAGAAGTCAAAACGCAGTCTTTCGTCATTTACGCTGGAACCTGCCTGTTCAACATGAGTTCCGAGAACCGTGCGGAGTGCTTTCTGAAGCAGATGAGTCGCACTGTGGTTTCTTGCGCAGAGAGAACGTCTCTCGGCATCTACGGTAAGTGTTACCGTATCTCCTGCTTTCATCATTCCGCGGGTCATGCGTCCGATATGACCGATCTTGCCGCCGAGCAGTTTTACAACATCTTCTACGATGAATTCTCCATCTCCGCAGCTGATCACGCCGTGGTCAGCTTCCTGTCCGCCGCTGGTTGCGTAGAACGGAGTCTTCTCTACAAAAATGGTTCCTCTTTCTCCATCTGACAGTGCATCCACAACCTCTTCGTCGGTTGTAAGAACGGTGATCTTTGATTCATAGGTCAGGTTATCATATCCGACAAATTCGGATGTCACGGAAGGATCGATGGATTCGTAAACGGTCACGTCTGCGCCCATATAGTTTGTCACTTTACGTGCTTTTCTTGCAGTCTGACGCTGTACTTCCATGGCAGCCTTGAAGCCTTCTTCATCCACATCCATTTTCTCTTCTTCCAGGATCTCTTTTGTCAGATCAAGCGGGAATCCGTAGGTATCATATAATTTGAATGCATCCTCGCCGGACAGAGTCTTTACGCCTTCTACCACCATCTTCTCTTTCATCTCATTGAGAATGACAAGGCCCTGATCGATCGTCCTGTCGAACTGCTCTTCTTCTTTGCGAATCACATTCATGATAAAGTCTTTCTTCTCTTCCAGCTCCGGATAGCCGTCCTTGGAACCTTCGATTACAGTCTCTGCAAGCTTGGTCAGAAAACCGCCCTCGATGTTCAAAAGTCTTCCGTGACGGCAGGCACGGCGGAGAAGTCTTCTCAGCACATAGCCGCGTCCTTCATTGGAAGGCATGATTCCATCGGAAATCATGAACGATACGGAACGAATATGGTCGGTGATCACGCGAAGGGATACGTCTGTATTATAATCTTCACCGTAAGACACACCTGCAAGTTCGCATACCTGATCGCGAAGTGCCTTCAGTGTATCAATATCGAACATGGAATCTACATCCTGTACGATACATGCAAGTCTCTCAAGTCCCATACCGGTATCAATGTTCTTCTGTTCCAGTTCTGTATAATTGTTATGTCCGTCATTGTCAAACTGGGTAAATACGTTGTTCCAGATCTCCATGTATCGGTCACATTCACATCCTACGGTACATCCCGGTTTGCCGCAGCCGTATTTCTCACCGCGGTCATAATAGATCTCAGAACATGGACCGCACGGGCCTGAACCATGCTCCCAGAAATTGTCTTCTTTTCCAAAACGGAAAATCCGCTCCGGAGCGATTCCGATTTCTTTATTCCAGATCTCAAATGCTTCATCGTCATCCAGATATACAGACGGATATAATCTGTTCGGGTCCAGTCCCACAACTTCTGTCAAGAACTCCCATGACCAGTGGATTGCTTCTCTCTTAAAGTAATCTCCAAAAGAGAAGTTACCGAGCATTTCAAAAAATGTACCGTGACGTGCTGTCTTTCCAACATTTTCAATATCACCGGTACGAATACACTTCTGGCAGGTCGTCACACGACGTCTCGGCGGGATCTCCTGTCCGGTAAAATACGGCTTTAACGGTGCCATACCGGAGTTGATCAGCAAAAGGCTGTTGTCGTTGTGCGGTACCAGCGAAAAACTCTTCATCTTCAAATGGTCCTTACTCTCAAAAAACTCAAGGAACATACGTCTTAATTCGTTTACTCCGTACGCTTTCATCTTTTTCCTCCTATACTGTATCGTGCAAAATTCTGCACGCAATTTGCTAAAGTTTAATTATAAAGATTGTGGGGAGGTTTGTCAACTGTTTCGCGTTGGAAAATGGGGACGCCCCCGCCTGGCAGGTATGGTTCCCGGACTCGCTTTCGCTCGGGCAAAAACGCAGCGGTACTATGATGCCAGGGCGCCGCGCATGCGGCTGCTGCCATCAAGTGCCGGCGTTTTTGACGGTCCGGGAACCATACCTGTCAGGCGGGGGCTGTGCATTTCCATGGGGGAAGATGTGCATTTTCTGGGGGAAGATGTGCATTTTCTGGGGGAAGTTGTGGTTTTCCTGGGTGGGGCTCAATTGGGTCCCATAGATGGGACCGATTGAGCGGGGGAAGTCAGACAAATAAAAAGATTCTCCGGATTTATGATCCGGAGAATCTTTTTATCTGTCTTCATTATTTTTCTTCAGCTGCGGTTTTGGCGTTTTTGCGGTCGCGCAGTTTTTTTCCGGTCAGGATTCCGAGGAATGCGAAGACTGCTATGATAGCCATTTTAATAAGTGTGCTGATTAGTGTTGAGAAAAATGCCATACTCGTGCCTCCCTTGCTAAACTAGTTTTATCATAACATATGAATGGGTTCTTTTCAAATCAATTTTCACATAATTTGTGGTTTTTGTGGCTTGATTTTATGAATTTTTTCTAAACTTTGTTTTCTGTTCCGAAGAGGGACTGGGCGTAGTGTACGGACTGCATGGCGTCTTTGCCGTAGAAGTCGGCGCCGATCATGTCGGCGTATTCCTGGTTGAGGACGGCGCCTCCTACCATGACGCGGCAGTCGGGCTTTTTCTCGCGGAGCTGGCGGATGGTTTCTTCCATGCTGACTACGGTGGTGGTCATGAGTGCGCTTAGGCCTACGAGTGTCACTTCTTCTTCAATTGCTTTTTCTACGATAAGTTCCGGCGGTACATCTTTGCCGAGGTCCAGGACTTCGAAGCCGTAGTTTTCGAGAAGGACTTTGACGATGTTTTTGCCGATATCGTGAATGTCGCCTTTGACGGTTGCAAGGATGATTTTTTCTTTTTTTTCTTCGCCAGCTCCGGATTCGGCGAGTACGTCTTTGATAACGGCAAAGGCGATTTTTGCGGCGTCGGCACTCATGAGGAGCTGGGGAAGGAACACGGTTCCTTTTTCAAAGCCGTCTCCAACGACGTTGAGTGCGGGGATCAGTTCCTGCTGGATGATCTCCATCGCATCCCGTGTTTTCACGAGTTCCCGGGTGAGATGATGGGCTTCTTCCTTCAGGCCTTTTTCGATTGCGTATTTTAATGTCAGTGTGTTCCCGGTATCTGTGCCCACCGGCTGGGAGGGGCCGTTTCCGCCCGCTATCCGGGGTGTTCCGTTTCCGCCTGCCACCTGTGCCGCAGCTTTTTCCGCCGCTGCCTGTGCAGCATATTTGGTGATATAGGAGGTACAGTTTTCATCGTATCCCATCAGTGCGAGGAATGCGTCGTAAGATTTCATCATTTCTTCGGAGGAAGGATTGATGATGCCTGCCGTCAGTCCGTTCTGCATCGCCATGGTGTAGAAATGGCTGTTGATCACCGGTCTTTTGGGAAGTCCGAAGGAAATGTTGGATACGCCGAGTACGGTGCGCACTCCGTAGATCTCTCGCACTTTTCTGAGGGCTTCCAGGGTGACTTTTGCACCGTCCTTCTCGGAGCTGATGGTCATGGTTAGCACATCGATAACAATATCTTTCTTCCTGATTCCGTATTTTGCGGCTTCTTCGATGATTTTTCCGGCGATCTTCACTCTTCCGTCTGCATCGGAAGGTATTCCCTGTTCGTCTAAGGTCAGCCCGACTACGACACCACCGTATTTTTTCACCAGCGGGAAGACGGCGTTCATGGATTCCTGTTTGCCGCTAACGGAGTTAAGCATAGGTTTGCCGTTGTAGATCCGCATGGCGGCTTCCATGGCCTTTGCGTCTACCGTGTCGATTTGCAGCGGAAGGCTGGTCACGCTCTGAAGCTGGGTCACTACATCCTTCATCATCTGCACTTCATCGATATCCGGCAGTCCCACATTGACATCCAGAATGTGCGCACCCTTCTCCTGCTGTGTGATTCCCTCTTTGAGGATGTAATCCATATCGTGCGCTTTCAATGCTTCTTTAAACCTTTTTTTGCCGGTCGGATTGATGCGCTCACCGATAATAAGCGGCATATCCCCTAAAATCACTGCTTTCCCATAGGAGGAAACGATGGTATCCTCCTTCTCTTCCACCGGAAGGATTGGATGGTCCTTGCAGGCTTCCACCATTCTTCGGATATGATCGGGTGTGGTTCCGCAGCAGCCTCCGATGACGCAGGCACCCTCTTCTACGATTTTCTTCATCGTGGCGGCAAAACGTTCCGGCTCTACATCATAATATGTCTCCCCGTTCTTCTGCTTCGGAAGTCCCGCATTTGGCTTTACGATGACCGGAAGAGAGGTGTAGCGTCGCATCTCTTTCAGAAGTGGAAGCATCTGGTCCGGTCCGAGGCCGCAGTTCATTCCGATGGCATCGACTCCCAGTCCTTCAAGCATCGCCACAACGGACGGGACATCTCCGCCGGTCAGAAGTTTTCCCCGCTCATCGAAGATCATCGTGGCAAATACCGGAAGGGAGGTGTTTTCTTTCGCGGCAAGTACCGCAGCTTTCACCTCGTAGGTGTCACTCATGGTTTCTATATGGATGAGATCTGCACCGTTCTTTTCTCCGAGGGTGGCAGCTTCTGCAAATGCGCGGTACGCATCCTCAAAATCCAGATCGCCCATGGGCTTTAACAACTTACCGGTGGGTCCCATATCGAGTGCCACATAGGTTTCTCTTCCATCCAGCACTCCCTGCTCCTGTGCCCGCTTTGCATTTTTCACGGCAGCACAGATAACTTCCTCCAGTGACCAGTTGTCATCATGGAATTTGCAGGCATTTGCCCCGAACGTATTGGTCAGGACGATGTCGCTGCCTGCTTCAAAATATCTCCGGTGGATCTCCTCGACCTCTTCCGGGTGCTTCAGATTCCATACTTCAGGGAGCTCTCCCGGTTCCAGTCCCCGTTCCTGGAGAAGCGTCCCCATTCCTCCGTCAAAAAAGAGCAGTTCTCTGCCCAGTCTTTCTCGTATACTCATGTCCATTGCTCCTTCTAACTTCTTCTAGTTTCTTCTGTAAATGCAGTCTGTCTTCCCACAGGATTCACAGCCTTTGATATGACATTTCTCATCGGAATCGCTGATCCCGATCAGTGCAGTCACAGATTTGACCGGTGTAAGCATATAGCTGTCCGTCATCGTAAGGCCGATCGTTTTGGCCGTATCCAGCATTTGCAGAATGTCCTTCTGATGATGAATGTCAAAATCCCCGTACCCGGGACTGAATCGTGGTCTGAGCCATTTTTCCTGTTGTCTTAGCTCTTCACCGATCTTCTCCTGGAGCTGATCCAGATATTCCTCCAGATACGCTGCGGCGCAGGCCTGAAGTACCACCGTCTTGGCCATATCTGTGAGGGAGAACCGCTTCATCATCAGATCCACGCCGGTCCCCAGTGTAGCTCCAAGCAGAACCACACTGCCGCATCCCTTCAGGTTCCTTCCGAGACTCCTGCTTGTAATATTCATTTTTCCTATTTGTAATTCGTTCTCCCCTGTATGTTCACATTCAAAAATGCGGTAGATGGATTTCGCTGCCGCACATGCTTCCAGATCCCTGAAAGAGTCTGAAATCAGCCCAAGCGTTCCCTCATCTACCGCGTGTTTTCCATAACCAAGGTAACGAATCGCTTCTTTCGTCCTTAAGTCTGTCATAGTTACACCTATTTCATAATTTCTGAAAGATTTGCCATGATTGCCGCTGCAACCTCCGGCTTATTCATAGAATAAATATGGATATTCTGTATTCCGTTTGCAATCAGATCGATGATCTGGTCTGTCGCATACGCGATTCCGGCCTGCTGCATTGCCGCCGGATTATCTCCGAATTTATCCACTACCGCGAGAAATCTCTGCGGAAGCACAGTTCCGGAGAGCGAACAAATCCTTGCGATCTGCTTACCGTTGGTAACCGGCATGATTCCGGGAAGCACCGGAACCGTGATCCCTTTTTCGCGGATGCGATAAAGGAAATTATAAAGAATACTGTTATCGAAAAACATCTGTGTCGTAAGAAAATCCACACCGCAGTCCACTTTTTCTTTCAAATGGAGAATGTCTTCATTCTTGCTTGCAGATTCTACATGTCCTTCCGGATAGCAGGCTGCGCCAATACAGAAATCTCCCTGTTCTTTGATGTCCCGGATCAGTTCGGATGCATAGTGATACTGTCCCGGAATCGGGAAACTGGCGTCTTTCGGAATATCTCCCCTAAGTGCAAGAATATTTTCAATTCCCTCTTCTTTCAGCCGGTCGATCACTGCATGAACTTCTTCCCTTGTGGAAGACGCGCAAGTCAGATGTGCGAGACTCGGCACACCCAGATCTTTCTTAATGTGTGAAGCGATCTTCACTGTATTCTTGCTCGTTCCGCCGCCGGCACCATAGGTAACACTGATATAAGAGGGCTTCAGAGCAGCGATTTTCTCCACCGCTCCCATAACGGATTCAAAGCCTGCATCTGTCTTCGGCGGAAATACTTCAAATGAAATATGTACTTTATTTTCCTGTAGTCTTTCTTTGATTTTCATTCTTATCTCCTATTCTAACATACTTATCTTCCATTATATCTCAATACCGACTCTCTTACTAGGGATAATTTTACCAAATATTACATTCCTTCATAGAGATCTTCATATAATCTTGCTGAATTGCTCCATGAGAAGTCTTTCTGCATGCCTCGTTCCACGATCTTGTTCCAGTCACGTTTTCTATCATAATAAATACGTTCTGCATAACGGATCGTTCCAAGCATCTCATGCGCATTAAAGTTCATAAAACTGAATCCGGTTCCCGTCTTCTCGAACTCGTTGTACGGCTCAACCGTATCTTTCAGTCCACCGGTCTCACGAACGATCGGTACGGTTCCGTAACGAAGGCTCATAAGCTGACTCAGTCCGCAAGGTTCAAAAAGTGACGGCATCAGGAATGCATCACAGGATGCATACACTTTGTGTGACATCGGCTCGGAATAATAGATATTGGCACTGACTTTCTCCGGATATTTCCATGCGAAATAACGAAAGCTGTTCTCATAGCGTTCTTCTCCGGTACCAAGAATGACGATCTCCACCTCATCCTGACAAAGTTCATCCATTACATAGTTGACCAGGTCAAATCCCTTCTGGTCTGTCAGTCGGGATACAATACCGATCAGCATCTTATGAGGATCTTTTTCCAGGCCAAGCTCTTCCTGAAGTGCGGTCTTATTCTTCACTTTTTCCTTGCGGAATGTCTCAATAGAATAATTTTTCACAATGTTCGGGTCTGTCTCCGGATTGAACTCATTGTAGTCAATTCCATTTACAATTCCGGAGAGACAATTGGAACGGGCATTCATAAGTCCGTTCAGCTTTTCTCCGTAAAATGGTGTCTTTATTTCTTCTGCGTAGGTATTGCTTACCGTTGTCACGCGGTCTGAATACACGATACCGCCTTTGAGGAAGTTGGCATCCCGGTATGCCTCCAGTTTATCCGGTGTGAAATAGTAATCCGGAAGTCCGGTGATATCACGAACCGTTTTCTTATCCCACACGCCCTGGAACTTCAGATTATGGATGGTAAATACAGTCTTGATTCCTCTGAAATACTCATTTCCGTAACGGAAGTTGTCAAGAAATACCGGGACAAGTCCTGTCTGCCAATCGTGGCAGTGAATAATATCGGGGCGGAAATCCAGGAGCGGGAGTGCGCAAAGCGCTGCTTTGGAGAAAAATGCGAACTTCTCAATATCATAGGCAATATCTCCATACGGCTTCGGTCCGTTAAAATAATATTCGTTATCAATAAAATAGAATGTAACACCTTCGTACTGCAGTTCCAGAATTCCCACATACTGCTGCCGCCAATTCAGATCCATATAAAAATGAGTCTTATAAACAAGCTGATTCTTCCATTCTTCCTTCATACATACATACTTTGGAATCATCACACGCACGTCGTATTTCTTTTTGTCAAAATATTTCGGAAGTGAGCCGACAACATCTGCAAGGCCTCCCGTTTTAATAAATGGCACCGCTTCCGATGCTACAAACAATATCTTTTTCATCCTGCGCCCTCCTTCTTCTCTCTTGCGGCTTTCTAGCTACTAATTATACCGCAAAAACGGCGATTTGAAAAGATTTATCTGTGCTTTGACTGTAATCGGATCGTATCTGCGACAAGCGCGATAAACTCAGAATTTGTAGGCTTGCCTTTTCCATTGCTTACTGTATACCCGAACAGCCGCTCCAGCGTGTCGAGTTTTCCTCTGCTCCATGCAACTTCGATCGCATGGCGTATTGCTCTTTCTACTCTGCTCGCCGTGGTCTGATGTTTTTTCGCCACGGTCGGATACAGAATCTTGGTAATCGCATTCAGAATATCCATATCGTCTACGACCATCAATATCGAATCCCGAAGATAATGATATCCCTTGATGTGTGCCGGTATCCCGATCTCATGAAGAAGATCCGTCACTTGTTTTTCCAGGTTCTCCTGCATGTCCGGTCCTTTTGTAACCATCGTTTCTTCTTTCCGGTCCGCCGCTTTTGTTCCGTGGCCGGTACTTTTTATCCGCTGTAGCACAGTCTCATTGTTGAAAGGTTTTAAAATGTAGTATGATGCACCTTTTTCAAAGGCATCTTCCGTAATCCGCTCCTGTCCGATTGCGGTCACAACAATGAAATTGGGTTGTTTTTTGACCGCCTTATCCTGGCTCACAAGTTCCATCACACTGATCCCGTCCATTTTCGGCATGATCAGATCCAGAAGTACAACATCCGGTTCCTCTTCTTTGATAATATGATACATATCCTCCCCGTTGTTCGCCTTTCCAACAAGATTCAATTCCTGATCACTTTCGATAATTTCGCTCAATAAATCCAGCATTCGTTCATTATCGTCGGCAATCGCAACATTCAGCCTTTCCATAAAGTTATACCCTCCTTCGATTTGACAGCAGATTTACGGCTGTTACGGGAAACATTATATGCTCCTGAATTTGCCGGATACAAGAAAACAAAGTCGTAAAAATTAGACATTTTTCGCGCTTGACGCTATTCGTCAAGATTCTCCAGCATATTTTCGATGAAAATGCCGTAGCCTTTTGTCGAATCCTGTACGAAAACATGCGTGACTGCTCCCACAATTTTTCCGTCCTGCAAAATAGGACTTCCACTCATTCCCTGCACAATTCCGCCTGTTATTCTCAAAAGTTCCTCATCGGTGACCCGGATCTCGATTCCCTTATTGACCTCCCCCGGGTGTAAGTCGATTTTTGCAATCTGAATCTCATAATCTTTTACTTCACCGCTTACGGCGCATCGGATATACGCTTTCCCTGTTTTGATTTCTTCTTTCGAAGCTGCCGGATAGGCCTCCTGCTTCTTGAACACCTTATCTACCCGGTCGATTTTCCCATAGATTCCCGTTTCCGTATTGCTCGTTATACTTCCGAGTACATTGTAGTGATTATATACAATGATTCCTTCCATGCCTCCCGGACTGCCATTCTGCCCTTTTTTGATGTTTTGTATACTGGTTTCATAAAGAGTACCTTCTGATATTTCCAAAAGCTCACTCGTGTCCACATCATGGATTCCGTGACCAAGCGCTCCGAACTCGCTGTTCGCATTCAGAAATGTGATGGTTCCGAGTCCCTGCACATTGTCCCTTACCCAGATGCCAAGTTTATACTTCCCCTCTTCATCCTTTGCAGGATGAATCTTTACATCAATATACTCCATTTTTCTACGTAAGTGCAGAATTACGGTTTTTTTCGACATATTCTGCATAACTTCGATGAGTTCCTGCTTATTTTCCACCTCTTCTTCATCGATTCCGACGATATAATCTCCGTCTTTCACCAGATGTTTTGCAGGGGAAGTTGAGCTCCCGTCACTGCTTTTGATCTCGTCTGTGCCGAGTACCATCACTCCGTCCGTCTCCATGTATATGCCTATTGGCATTCCTCCCGGAATCAACAGATTCTCGGATCCGGTGCCTGCGCTCACCTCTTTTTTCAGTTCCTCCCTTTTTATCTGCAGGAAGCAGTAGCTGCCGCCGACCGTCACGGCAAACACCAATAAAATAATCAGCATTCTTCGATACCATCTGACTGTCATGTCTGTTCCCCTTTCTCCTGCTTTTTCTGAAGATTCTGATGAAAAAACGTAAGTGTTCAGAGCCAACTTTGAAACCACTGCTCGGCTCTGAACAGATACAAAAAAAGCAGGAAACTTGTGTTCCTGCTTTTAGTATGCAAAAAATATCTTTATTTTAAACCGGATGCCAGATTTTTCATTTCTTCGGCATTGCGAAGCACTGCATCCGTGATCTGGGCGCCTCCCAGAATCCGCGCCAGTTCTCTTACGCATGCTTCTTCGTCCAGCCGGGAAATGCTGGTTTTCGTCACATGATTTTCCACTTTTTTTTCGATCGCATAATGGGCATCCGCCATCGCTGCGATCTGCGCCAGATGGGTAATGCAAATCACCTGATGTTTCCGCCCGATCACGCCCATCTTCTCGGAGACCTTCTGCGCCGTGCGTCCGCTGATCCCCACATCGATTTCGTCGAATATCAGTGTCTCGATCTCATCTTTATCTGCAAGAACCGACTTGATTGCCAGCATGATTCGGGATAGTTCACCGCCGGATGCGACCTCCGCCAGCGGCTTTTGGGGCTGTCCCGGATTCATGGAAATCATAAACTCCACATCATCGGTTCCTTCCGCTGTGTAATCCTGGGTTCTTGTGAACCGGATCTCAAATTGTACTTCAAGGAAATTCAGATCCAAAAGCCCTTCCCGAATCTTTTCCTGCAGTTTCTTCGCCTCTTTTTGGCGAATCCGGCTCAGTTTTTCACACAGCTCCCCTAATTTATCCTCTGCGCCTTTTAGGCGGACTTTCAGGGTATCCAGATAATGATCGTAATCCTGAAGGATCTGAAGTCGCTGCTGCTGTTTTTCACAGTATTCGAGAATCTCCGTCACGGTGTTGCCGTATTTGGACTTGAGGTGATTGATATCGTTCAGTCTGCTCTCCACTTCATAGAAAGCTTCCGGTGAAAAAGACAGCGAATCCGTGTAATCTCTCAGTTCCCGGCTGAAATCGCCCAGCAGATTCTCCACTTCCAGTATCTGGCCGTACAGCTCTTCCGTATGCTTGTCGTATCCGGTCGCATCTGCGATGGCACGGACAGCGCGTCCCAGAAGTTCGCCTGCATTTTCCTGGTTCTCTCCTGCCAGATAGGCATAGGCCTCTTCCAGACTCTCTGCGATTCGTTTGCCGGACACCATCTTTCGATATGTTTCTTCTATTTCCAAATCTTCTTCTTCGGATAGTCCCGCATTCTGGATCTCCTCGATCTCAAATTCCAGGAAGGAAATCTCCTTCAGTCTCTGAGCTTCATCCGTATCCGCCTCATTCAGTTCCTTTTGCACGGCACGATATGTCCGGTACGCTTCCTGTACCTGTTTTTTCACACCGTCCGCATCCTTGGCAAATGCATCGAGTATGGCCAGGTGATTCTTTTTATAAAGCAGGGATTGATGCTCATGCTGTCCGTGTATATCAATAAGCGCCGATGCCACTTCCCGGATCTTAGAGGCTGTCACCGTCTCCCCGTTGATCCGGCTCACACTTCTGGAGCCCGTCAGTTTGCGGCTGATGATGATCTGCCCGTCATCCGGATGAATCTCCAGCTCTTCAAGCTTGCGGATCGTCTCAGGAGAATTCACGGAAAAGGTAAGCTCTACAAGCCCCGCATCCGTTCCTTTTCGCAGCATATCAGCTGAATAGCGCCCGCCGAGGGCAAGACTCACACTTCCCAATACGATTGATTTTCCTGCCCCAGTCTCTCCGGTCAGAATATTCAGACCTTCCGCAAAATCCACTTCGACCTCATCGATCAGGGCGAGATTCTTCACATGTAGATTCTGTAACATGCTTCCTCCTGTTCTACTTTTCAGCTACTTCGCGAGCAGCTTCTTGATCTTTTCCATCAAAAGGATGGTATCATCCACACTTCGCACCGCGCACATCACGGTGTCGTCTCCGGCAATACATCCCACCAGTTCTGTCCATTTCATCGCGTCCAGAGCGGCCCCCACTGCCATCGCCATCCCGGAGACCGTCTTGATGACCAGAATATTCTGTGCCATATCCATGGACACGAATCCGTCACGCAGAATGCGGATATACTTTTCTCCCATGGCAGTATTTCCGCTTTCCAGTACTGCGTATTTCTGTTTTCCGTTCTCAGCCGGAACTTTCGTAAGCTTGAGGTCCCGGATATCTCTGGACACCGTTGCCTGTGTCACATGGAAACCAACCTGGTTCAGCCGCTCTGCAAGTTCTTCCTGTGTCTCGATCTGGTATTTATTTATAAGTTCTACTATTTTCGCGTGTCGGTTTACTTTCATGTTCCAGTTCCTTTCCATATTTATCAGGCAATGCCCTAATTTCCCTTCATCTTCTCACGCATAGTCTCCAGGAAACTGATCTTGCTCAATTTGACGATTTTCGCCGTCTCCCAGGCTTTTTTAATTCTCACCCGGTCTCCGGTATGCAAAGGAATCACATCTGCCCCGTCAAAACTGATCGCTGCCTCTTCACACTGTCCTGCACGATGAGCTCCAATCTCAATCACGATCTCATCATCTCCCGAAAAAACAATGCTCCGTGAATTCAGTCCGTGTGAACAGATCGGGGTGACCACGATGAGCGATGCCCTGGGCTCCACAATCGGGCCGCCTGCCGAAAGGTTATATGCGGTCGATCCGGTCGGTGTAGAAATAATGATTCCGTCTGCTTTATACGAATTTAAAAATTCCCCATTGACATACAGATTGATCTGGATGATTTTCATCAGTCCGCTTCTTGTGACAACAATATCGTTCAGTGCCACATCCCGCATCTGATTCGGGCCGGAACCATAGAGCATCATTCTGTTCTCGATCGCATAGTTGCCTGTCATCAGCTGTTCGATGGCGCGCTCCACATTCTGGACCTCTACTTCCGTCAGATATCCAAGCGTTCCCATATTGATGCCAAGCATAGGAATCTCTCTTCCGAACAAGGTTCTGGATGCCTGGATGAACGTTCCGTCGCCTCCAACGACCAGTGCACAGTCGATCTGATTCGGTATCGTCTCCGGTCTGATCTTCTCATAGTCATCCTTCTGGCAAAGGATACAGGTCTTCCCGTAAGACTCAATACACTCTTTGATCCGAGTCGTTATTCGATAGTCTTCGTCTTTTGCATAATTTGTAATAATATAAAATCGTTCCATTTTCAGCCTCATATCCCTGTTATGCAAGTGTGTCAAACGCCGCATCCGTCACCTGACGGATACGTACACCTTCCTCCACTTTTGCTTCTTCCGGCGGGCATTTCTGCAAATGAACCAGATATTCGATATTACCTTCCGGTCCTTTGATCGGCGAAAACTCCAGCGCCTTTACCTTAAATCCTATGGAAACGGCATATTCTGTTACTTTCTCAATCACTTCAACATGAGTACTTTTTTCCCTGACCACTCCTTTTTTACCGACTTTCTCACGCCCCGCCTCAAACTGTGGTTTGATCAGTGCCACGATTTCTCCATCATCTTTCAGATAATTCCGGATCGGAAGGAGCACCTTGGTAAGGGAAATGAAGGAGACATCGATGGAAGAAAAATCAATCGGCTCGCCGAGATCTTCCGGAACCACATAGCGGATATTGGTCTTCTCCATGCAGACAACACGCTCATCCTGTCTTAGCTTCCAGTCAAGCTGCCCTCTTCCGACATCAATTGCAAATACTTTTCTGGCTCCATTTTGCAGCATACAGTCCGTAAAGCCTCCCGTAGAGGATCCCACATCGGTGCACACCTTGCCCTCCATGGAGACATCAAAATTCTTCATCGCTTTCTCCAACTTCAGCCCTCCCCGGCTCACATAAGGAAGGGTATGCCCTTTTACTTCAATCTTTACATCTTCGGAAAATGTGGTTCCCGCTTTATCTTCTCTCTGTCCGTCCACAAACACATTGCCGGACATGATGATTGCCTTTGCTTTCTCTCTGGAGGCTGCCAGACCCTGCTTTACAAGTAATACATCCAACCGTTCTTTCATGTCTTTTTATCCTCTCCGTCCCATATATTCCGTCATGATTCGCTTCGCTATGGACTCATCATCCATCAGGACTTCCCGGCGCAGTACATCCACACTGCCGTGTTCAATATAATCATCCGGCAATGCGATCATAAGTACCTTCATCTTCAATCCTTTTCTGGAAACAAAATCCAACACTCTTTCTCCGTAACCGCCGCTTTTGACATTTTCTTCGATCGTAACGAGAAGTTCATGTTCACCTGCCAGTGCAAGGAGCATTTCCTCATCGATCGGTTTCACGAAGCGCGCGTTGATCAGCGTGCAGTTGTAACCGGTATCCTTCAGCTGTTCACGTACACGCACGGCCGTTTCAAACATATGTCCCACACTCAGGATGGCAATGGAATCCTCCTCGAAAATCGCTTCACTCTTGCCGTAGACGATCGGCTGACGGTATTCTTTGAATCCGTCGTACGCCGTGCCACGGGGATACCGAAGCGCGGCCGGTGCTCCCATTTTTACCGCAAAGCGCAGCATGTCTGCCAGTTCCCATTTATTCTTCGGTGACATCACCGTCATATTCGGCACCATCGAAAGATAGGACAGATCAAAATCGCCCTGATGCGTCTCGCCGTCGCTTCCTACCAGACCTGCCCTGTCAATGGCAAACACGACCGGAAGCTTCTGCAGACATACATCGTGGATGATCTGATCAAATCCCCTCTGCAGGAAAGATGAGTAAACCGCAAATACCGGATGAAGGCCGGCTGCCGCAAGTCCCGCCGCGAACGTCACGCCATGCCCTTCGGCGATCCCCACATCGAAGAACCGGTCCGGAAAATGCTTATGGAAAGCGGCAAGTCCTGTTCCGTCCTCCATCGCAGCCGTGATTGCCACCAGACGTTCATCCTTTTTCCCAAGATCCAGCATGACTTTGGAAAACACATCCGTGTAAGAATCTTTCGCACTCTTTGTCAACGGCTCTCCCGTTACGATGTCAAATGGCCCGGTTCCGTGGAATTTCGACGGATCCTGCTCTGCCGGGAGGTATCCTTTTCCTTTGCGGGTCAGCACATGAAGAAGCACCGGCCCTTTCACTCTCTTTGCTTCTTTGAACGCCCGGCAGAGTGCTTTCAGGTTATGCCCGTCCACCGGTCCTAAATATTTGATCCCCATATCTTCAAAAAACATACCCGGCACAAAGAGCTGTTTGATGCTGCTCTTCGTCTTGCGCATATGTTTTACGAGCTTCTCGCCGCCGACCGGAATGCTTCCCACCACCGTCTCAACCGCATTTTTCAAGTCAGTATAGGCCTTGGCGGTGCGCAGTCCGTCCAGATACTGGGACATTCCGCCCACATTCTGGGAAATAGACATTTTGTTATCATTTAACACAATAATAAAATTAGTTTTGAGTGTGGCCGCGTTGTTGAGTGCCTCGTAAGCCATTCCTCCCGTCAGGGATCCATCACCGATGACGGAAATCACATGATAATCCTCCCCGAGGATATCCCGCGCACACACATATCCAAGCCCCGCGGAAATGGAAGTGGAGCTGTGTCCCGTGTCAAATGCGTCACAGTCACTTTCCTTTCTTTTCGGGAATCCGCTCATGCCGCCATATTTTCTCAAATCATCAAACCCGTCTTTTCTTCCGGTCAGAATCTTATGGGTATAGGATTGGTGGCCCACATCCCAGATAATCTTATCCTCCGGAAGATCGAAACTCAAATGCATGGCCATGGTGAGTTCCACCACACCAAGATTGGAGGCAAGATGCCCTCCGGTGCGGCTGATTTTTTCTATGAGAAATTTCCGGATCTCAAGAGCCAGTTCATCCAGCTCCTCGTCCTTCAATTTTTTGATATCATTTGCTTTCTGAATCTGTTCCAGATACATGCCAACACCTCATTATTTTCTCCTATGTACCAGTTCCTGAAGCAGCCATGTCAGATAAGGATTCTCAAGATTCAGACTCTGAAGCAGCTCCACTGCTTCTTCCGAGATTCTTTCTACGTCCTTTGCCGCCTCATCCAGACCTTTTATGGTCACATATGTCGATTTTTCATTCTTTTCATCGCTGTGGATCGGTTTCCCGAGTTCTTCCTGCGTGCTCGTCACGTCCAGGATGTCATCCTGGATCTGGAATGCAATTCCCACATCCGATGCGATCTTCTCCACCGTTCTTACCTGTTCCTGCGTAGCACCGGCAAGCACTGCACCGATCATCATAGCACTTTCAATGAGTGCTCCGGTCTTCAGCTCATAGATGAAGTTCAGCATCGCTTCGTCCAGTCCCTTACCGCAGGATGCCACATCCACAACCTGTCCGCCGATCATTCCGTAAATTCCTGCCTTTTCTGCCAGGATCTTAAGTGCCTTCCCAATCTGAAGGCTCTTTTCGGGAGCAATGTCAAATGCTTTCACTGCCGTCTCAAACGCATAATTGAGCAGTGCGTCTCCCGCAAGAATTCCCATCGCTTCCCCGTAAACCACATGGGTCGTCTTCCTGCCCCGGCGGTATTCGTCGTTATCCATCGCCGGCAGGTCGTCGTGAACCAGTGAATAGGTGTGGATCATCTCCAGTGCCGCCATAAATGGCTCCACGACTTTTCCTTCTCCGCCAAAAAGGCGGAAGGTCTCCTGCATCAGCATGGGGCGGAGACGCTTTCCTCCCGCCGTCACACTATACGCCATTGCTTCCATGATCTGCTTCTGATATCCTTCGGCAGCCGGCAGATACTCATCCAGGATTGCCTCGATCTCATTTACTTTCTGCTTCATTTCTCCACTAAAATTCATGTGTTTCTCCATTCTCCTCCAATATCAGCACCTGTTTTTCTACTTTATCGATTTTATCACTGCACCGTTTCAACATCTCCATTCCGCTCTGGTACAGCCGGAACGATTCCTCCAGCGATGTCTCGCCGCTTTCCAGTTTGTTCGTCACATCGTCCAGCTTCTCAAAGAGTTGCTCCAGTGTCTCTTCCGCTTCCTGTTCAGCTTCCTTCTCTTCCTTGATCGGTCCAGCCTCTTGTTTCCATTCTTCTTGAAATTTTTCTTTCGGCACTGCCTTTTTCTTCGTCTCTGCCACCCTTTAATCCTCCTTCCGGACGTCCCTGACCTGTGCGTGGATCACGCCATCGGTCACATATATGTTGAGGAGCTCCTTTTCTCTGACATCCGCAACGCGTCTGACCGTGCGTCCGTCCTCCCGCTGCACATAGGAGAATCCCTGATTCAGCCTGTCAAGCGGTGATGCCCCCTTCATCCGCTCGATCCTGAGAGCCAGCCTATGCTTTGCATCTGTCAGCTGCCTTCCCATGTCGGCGTGAAGGAGCTCTTCGTATTCGTCTACTTTATCCCGGAAATCCCTGATTCTGGCGTTAAATGCCTCCGGAATCAGTTCTTCGTAATCCGCAAGCTGCTGTCTCAGATCCAGAAGTCTTCCCCTGGGACTTAGATACCCCATCTTTGCCTGATATGTTTCCAGCACCAGGCGCGTCATATTCAGCTTCTGCACGAGGCTCCGGTGCATCTTGCGTGCATAATTCTCCATCTTCTCATCCACTTTGCGAATCTCACAGACCGCAAGTTCCGCCGCAGCCGAGGGTGTCGGCGCGCGCAGATCCGCCACATAATCAATGATTGTCATGTCCGTCTCATGTCCCACGGCCGAAATGACCGGAACTGTGCTTTCAAATACGGCTCTTGCCACGATTTCTTCATTAAATGCCCAGAGATCCTCGATGGAGCCTCCGCCTCGTCCGACGATCATGACATCCACCTTCTTCTCCTCCAGCATCCGGATTCCTTTCACGATACTCTCAGCGGCACCTTCTCCCTGTACCAGCGCCGGGTAGAGGATAATCTGCACATAAGGATTCCGCCTTTTCGTAATATTCATGATATCACGCACAGCCGCTCCCGTCGGAGCCGTCACCACGCCCAGTGTCCGCACGTAGGGCGGGATCGGCCTTTTGTATTCCGGCGCAAACATCCCCATTTCTTCCAGTTCCTGCTTCAATGCCAGAAAACGTTCATAGAGAAGTCCTGCCCCGTCCAGACGGATTTCCTTCGCGTAGAGCTGGTATTTCCCGTCTCTCTCATAAACGCTGATGCTTCCAAGGACAATGATCTGCTGCCCTTCCCTCATACGAAAAGAAAGTCCGCTGCGTTGCCCGGCAAACATGACACAGGCAATCGTCCCGGACTCATCTTTTAAAGAAAAATATATATGTCCCGAAGTGTGATATTTTACATTCGACACTTCACCCTTCACATAAATTCGATTCAGCATAAAGTCCTGCGCAAACATATTTCTGATATACGCATTGACCTGCTTTACTGTATATACATTCTGCATGATCTCTCCTGCACCGAAGACCGGGTAAGACTTAAGCAAGCTTTCCCAGTACTCCGTTAATAAATGCCGGCCCTTCATCACCTGAGAATCTCTTGGCAAGCTCTACGGCCTCGTTGATCGCTACTTTCACCGGCACATCGTCATCGAATTTCATCTCGTAGACAGCAAGCCGCAGAATAGAAAGATCCACCTTATTCATTCTTGTTGTCTTCCATCCGGTCGCATTCTCATTGATCATCGCATCGATCTCACATACTTTTTCGGCAATCGCTTTTGCCTTTGCCAGCATATAGCTGCGATCCTTCTCGCTCACCTCATCCAGCTGGTCAAGATACAGCTCCAACTGCTTCTCGATCTGTTCCTCCTCCGTGAATTCCAGTCCGAAAATCATTTTGAAAATATGTTCTCTCAGTTCACTTCTTCCCATCGTCTCTCTCCAAATTTATTCTTCATCCGGCATATCCACGCCTGCTACACGGATGTTCACGTCCGCTACGGTAAGGCCGGTCATATTTTCAATTGCTGCCTTTACTTTCTCCTGCACCTTCATGGTCGTCTCTTTAATACTTCTTCCGTACTTCAGATTCAACGCAAGAGAAACGGTCACGATTCCTTCAAGCACATCTACTTTCACACCCTTGGAAAGGCTCTTCATACCAAGCTTCTCGATCAGTTCTCTTGTAGCGTTGCCTGCCATGGAAGAAACGCCTTCTACTTCCATTGCCGCAAGCCCAGCAATGATCGCAACCACTTCATCTGCGATCTGAACAACGCCTAGATTCTCATCGGTTTCAATTGTATATGTGTTTCTTTCTTCTTTATTCATGATAAGCCTCCTTCAAAATTCATCTGTATACTCAGTTCATCCGCCCCTTATCGGGGCACATTCTACTCATACTATATCACATTTTCCATGCGTTGGAAAGAAGAATTATGAACGCCCGAACTCGGATAATACCAGGCCTTCATTTCGCTCCAACACCATACGGATGCTCCAGCTGTTGACAAAAAGCAGGAGCGGCCGGTCTTTCAGATCCTTGATCTTCTTCATATCAGAGGTACCCACCAGCCTGTCCATATCAATATTATCATTTTCGATCCATCGGATATGCTCATACGGAAGGGTATCCATGCGGATCTCCACGTTGTATTCATTTTCCAGACGGTACTTCAGCACATCAAACTGCAGAACCCCGACCACCCCTACGATGATCTCTTCCATGCCGGTGTTGAATTCCTGGAAAATCTGAATCGCGCCTTCCTGAGCGATCTGATTGATTCCCTTGATAAACTGCTTTCTCTTCATGGTATCCACCTGGCGCACTCTTGCGAAATGCTCCGGTGCGAAGGTCGGAATTCCTTCGTATGCGAATTTCTCCGGAGAATTGGTGAGGGTGTCTCCGATGGAGAAGATTCCCGGATCAAACACACCGATGATGTCTCCTCCGTATGCCTTGTCGATCATCTTTCTCTCGCTCGCCATGAGTTGCTGCGGCTGGGAGAGACGGACCTTTTTGCCGCCCTGAATGTGATACACATCCATTCCCGCATCAAATTCACCGGAACAGATCCGCATAAACGCGATCCGGTCCCGGTGTGCCTTATTCATATTTGCCTGAATCTTAAATACAAATGCAGAGAATTCTTTCTCTTTCATCGGATCAATAAGCCCTTTATCGGACATTCTCGGGAGCGGAGAAGTCGTCATCCTAAGGAAATGCTGAAGGAATGTCTCCACACCAAAGTTCGTGAGCGCAGATCCGAAAAACACCGGCGACAACTCTCCTTTACTTACCAGTTCCTGATCGAACTCGGCACTTGCACCGTCCAGAAGTTCGATCTCCTCCTCCAGCTTCTCGTACTGTTCCTGCGTCACGATCTGCTTCGCTTCCTCACTGTC
The DNA here is from genome assembly GCF_052066395.1 of Bariatricus sp. HCP28S3_A4. NCBI lineage: Bacteria > Bacillati > Bacillota > Clostridia > Lachnospirales > Lachnospiraceae > Bariatricus > Bariatricus sp. HCP28S3_A4. The sequence continues at coordinate 39,163 of NZ_JBQHSE010000018.1, forward strand.
GATCGGCGCCTTTCTGACTTCTCCTACCGTCGTTCCTTTCTTCGTATCTGAAAAGATTTCCAGTTCTCTGGTATCCCGGTCAAACACCCCACGGAATTCCTTTCCCGATCCAATCGGCCAATTGATCGGACAAGTGGCGATCCCCAGTTCTTTTTCAATGTCATCCAGAAGTTCAAAGGTGTCCATCGCCTCACGGTCCATCTTATTGATAAACGTAAAAATCGGAATGTGGCGCATTACACATACTTTAAACAGCTTCCTTGTCTGCGCCTCAACACCCTTGGAACCATCGATCACCATGACCGCCGAATCCGCTGCCATCAAGGTACGGTACGTATCCTCCGAGAAATCCTGATGTCCCGGAGTATCCAGAATATTGATGCAGTATCCACCGTACTCAAACTGCAGTACGGACGAAGTTACCGAAATACCTCTTTCCTTCTCAATCTCCATCCAGTCTGAAACAGCATGCTTCGCTGTCGCCTTTCCCTTGACCGAACCGGCCTGGTTAATGGCTCCTCCGTAAAGCAGGAACTTCTCGGTCAATGTCGTCTTTCCGGCATCCGGATGGGAAATAATTGCAAATGTTCTTCTTTTCTTTATTTCATTCGTAAAATCTGCCATGGTATACTCCTGTTATTCTATAATGTAGTATTCGTTCTTTCTATCTATTTATTCAACTTTTCTCACTTAATGAGGTCATTTAATTAGTCTACCACATCTTATTCCAAAATAAAAGAGAGAAGTTGTTGGGGATGGCTCTGATTCCACAAATTAAGCTCATTCATTCTCCCCGCTATGGATCGGAGTGATCACAATATTTGCCGCGTTGATCCCTGCCTTGCGTGTCACGATGTCTTCGATCTGCGCGCGTTTGGCTTCCGTGAGGTCACTGCTGTTCACCACAACATCTGCCGAATCCTCGGAAAGGCTGACGACTGCCTCGCTGAACCCTTTGCTGGCCAGTAGGGTTTCGATCGTCACTTCTTTTTCTGCCAACTCAGTCATCTGCACCATCTGCGCGATGGCATCTGCTTTCTGCTCATCGCTCACATTTGCATCATCGATGATTGCCTGAAGGGTTTCTTTATTTTTCGCCCGTACCTGCTCCCGGCTGATCTTTGCCTGTGCCACTACGCCGCTTGCAGTTCCGCTGGTAAGAACCGCTTCTCCCGGTGTACCTTCCGTTTCCGCATCGGACACTCCTCCGTCCGTCTGAGATGTATCTTCGTCAGAAATATCCAGAAGTTCCGTGCTTGCAAGTGTACTGTCCGCTTCCTCGGCCGTACTGTTTTTTCCAAATATTTTTCCGGAGTAATTAAGATAACCGGCCACCGCGATCATAACTGCAAGTGCCGCAATGACTATCTGATTCTTTTTGAATATTCGTTTCACTTTCCTTCCTCCTGTTAATATTTATTGATTGCGCTTCATTACTTTAATTCTATGCGTGTCTACCGGGAATAATGCCTGGACAGCCTCGGTTATATTTTCGATCACCACGGCATCATCTCCCCCATCCGCAATCACCAGAACCCCTTCAATAGCGGGGCTCAGTTCTTTCGTAATGTAAGGCGTCTCATTGCTCCCGTTTCCGGTATAAACGGAGGTTTCCGAGGAACTGCTCCTTTTCGACGAACCGGATTCATTTTCTCCGCTCGTCTCGCTGGAACTCTCTCTGTCTTTTTCCACGATCTTCTCCGAAGAAGCAGAAAGCGTGATCATCACGGACACTTTTCCTACTCCCTGCACCTGCACCAGTGCATCCTCCAGCCTCCGTTCCAGGCGTCGGACGTACGCCTCATCGTCGGTGCTTCCGGAACTCGCTGTTTCGTCCTGTACCTCTTCCTGCTCTTCTTCCCCTTCTTTTGGGACCGGGATCGCGATCACGACCAGCAGGATCCCGACAAGCAGAAGGATCAGCCACTGCTCCTTTTTCCCGAAGAACTTTTTTATATATTGTAGATACTCTTTATTCTTCTCCATCCTGCTCCTCCCCGGAAAATGAATAGACAAAATCTTCCAGACCCTCGGCCTGCTCTCGGATCTCCTCCAGTTCCTTCCAGTTGTCATCACTTACAGACGCCCGCATCCTGCCTTCAAATCCGGCATCTATGACTCTCATGACCGGTGTCAAAAGAAGGATGACCAAAATCAGCCCACAGAAGAAACGAATATATTTTTCATAGCTTCTGTTCGGGATCAGCTGCAGGACAGCCGTTACCAGCACCATGTAAAATGCCAGATTTCGAAGCCATTCATAAAAATAGTTGAACATCCTGTGTCTCCTTTCTTCAACTGGTGGATGCCGCCGTCACTGCAATGGTCACCAGAAAGAGGATTGAAGTTGTGAAAATGATGCTAAAGAGCATCCGGCAGGCATTTCCCATGCTGGACAGCACTTCCACGATCCTTTTATCGGAAATCGGCTGAACCACAGCTGCCATCGCTTTATAAAGAATCGTCAGCACGCCCATATTCAGGATCGGGAGCAGACAGATTCCAACCGCCAGCACCGCTCCCGCCATACCGACCGCATTTTTGATCAGTACCGCTGTTCCAAGTACTACTTCCGTCACCCCGCCGATGGCATCCCCGATTCCGGGAAGCATTTCGGCACCTTTTGTCCAGACACTCCGTTTCACCTGATCAATTGCAGGACTTAAGATTCCCTGGATCACACTCACTCCGGTCACACAGGCAAGCATCGTCTTCATCACCCAGGAGATCAGCATCTCCAGAAGTTCCCCTGTTTTGGAAAGATATTCTTCACCGGACAGATAGTTCAGGATCTGCACCATCAGATAAACGTGCACGAGCGGGAGAACAAACCGCACGATCACCAATTCCACCAGATAGATCAGAATCAGGATGAGCTGATAGAATCCCATTCCGGAAACACTACCGGTCGCCGCCGTCATACACAGGAAATAGGCAGGAGCCAGAACCTTCATAAAGGTCAGAAGAGTTTCCAGCCCCTGTTCGACCGTTTCCGTGGTAGAAGAAAATCCGGTCAGGCAGACAGCAATCAGAAGAATATAGACGATATAAAATGCGCAGTCCGCGATCTGGCTGCTTTGAAACACGCCGGAGAAATTGGTGAAGACGGCTGCAACGATCAGGAGCAGAAGCATCTGCAGCATGGCGGGTCTGTTTTCCCTCACAAGACCGAACAGAGTATCCGCGACGAAATCCACAATCAATTCCGGGGAAATGGTTTGCTCCCCGTCCATCATTGCCTGCACCACATCTCGGAACCGGACTTTTTCCCGCGAATATGCCTCTTTTAAGACACGGTCGATCTGGTCGGTATCCAGTTCGTCGAACAGACTCTCTGCTGCATCCTCACTTAATTTCGCAGCGTCTTCCTGCGTCACCCTTTCCTGTGCCTCCTCTCCCTCGGCGTGTACCGTGCCCGTGACTGCAATCAGCAGAGCCACGAAGAGAACATACATTCCATGCCGCATGCGCCGTAGTATTCCTGTCATCTTTCACTCCTTCCCCATATTCCCAATCCCATACTCTTTTTCCCGGGCCTTCAGCCGAGGAATCCCTGAATCGTGACCAGAAGTGCTTCCAGTACAGGCATACTGAGAGCCAGGATCGTCAGCTTTGCAAAGATTTCGATCTGCGATGCGATCGTCTGGTATCCTGCATCCCGGCAGATCGCGGAAGCAAATTCCGACACATAAGTCACCCCCAGCATTTTGAGAATTGCTTTCATATAGCCATTGTCCACTTTAACAAAACTACCGATGGTATCAAATGCCTCTTTAATCACCTCCAGCCTTCCGCTCATTCCAAAGAGTAGAAACAGACTGACGGCAATCCCTGTGTATATACCGTATTCCGCTTTTCCGCTTTTGAACTGCAGGGCAAGGAGCGTCCCCACTACCCCGATTCCTGCAATCTGCAGTATGTTCATCCGAATGCCTCCCTTCTAAAAACAGTCCGGCTGTTTTCTACAGTGCAAATAATCTCCTGATATCTTCAAAAAGCTCATACACATAAGGGATGATCCAGAACAGTACCAGTATAAGGCCCGCAAAACTGGTCAGAAATGCCTGTTCCTCCCGCCCGCTGTGTTTCAACACCTGACTGAGCACCGACACCAGGATCCCGACAGCTGCGATTTTAAAAATCAGATTAACACTCATGAATTCCTCCTCCGATTTCTTTTGTCACATAAGCAGGATCACAAGGAAAAGTCCTGCCGACACCCCCAGCAGATTACTGAGACGCTGTTTCTCATATAAAATCTTCTCTTTACGGCCTCTCCGCTCCTCCAGTCGTGTGACGTACCAAATAAGTGTCTGCTCCTGCATACGGATATCCAGATGATTCATCTGATATCCAACCTGCGAAAGCTCGTTCATTTCCTCCGAATCCAAAGGAAGTATTCCCAGAATTTTCCGCGTTCTGTTCTCCCATAACGCTCCTAGCTGCACTGCCCCCTTTTCCTGCATTTCCCTGGCCATTTCACGGAGCCAGAGGCTGTACGGACTGCGGCAGTATCTCGCTGTACGGAGAAAGATTTCCGGGAGCGGTGCTTTTGTATAGGAAATCTCTCCGCCGATCTCCCGGATCAGCTGTTCCAGACAGTGCATTTCCTGGATCTGCCTTCTATACTCTATACCTTGAAAATACCCCAACCCCGAAGAAGCCGTCAGAATGCAGAGACATCCGATCAGTTTCCACAGCATATCCGGTTCCCTCTGTCATCATAAATTCCTTCGATTTCTCCCGTCTTTCCACTTTCTTTCATCACCACATACCGTTTAAAATCATGACCTTCCCAGAAACGTTTCAAGAACGGCTTCTCACGGATTTCCTCCAACGATGTTCCGTGAACCGTCGCAAGCATGATCGCGCCACAGTGCATGGCATAGGATACGGCCTCCACATCTTGAGCGGTTCCAATCTCATCCACGGCCACGACCTGCGGAGACATGGATCGGATGAGCATCATCAACCCTTCCGCTTTCGGACAGTTATCCAGAATATCGGTCCGTTTTCCCACCTGATTCTGTGCCACTCCCTGATAGCATCCTCCGATCTCGGACCGTTCATCCACCACTCCTACATTTTGCCCTGCAAGATAGGCATTCCCATCCGATATCTGCCGCACCATATCCCGAAGAAGTGTGGTTTTGCCTCTCCCCGGCGGCGATATGATCAGCGTGTGACAAAGGCGCCCATTTTCCAGCACTTCCGGGAACAGCCGGTCCGCACATCCTTTCACTTCATGACAAATACGGATATTTATAGAAGAAATATATTGAAAATTGCGCACATGTCCTCCATCTGGTATAATTTTTCCGGATATTCCCACCCGATGGCCGCCATCGATCGTGAGGAACCCCTGTTTCATCTCTTCTTCATAGGCATACAAAGAATAGTTAGCTATGTATTCCATCGTTTCTCTCAGCTCTTCGCGCGTCACAATGTGCGCAAACAGCTTTTCCTCCCCATCACATCGGATCACCAATGGCTGTCCTTCCCGGAGTCGGATCTCCTGCAGCGTTGCAAAATCAATTCCTTCATTCAATATGATCCCGCGGATCCGCTCCGCAAGCACTCGGATAATCTGGTTTTTCTTCTCTCTTCTCATCTTGTCCACCTCTTTAAACCAAATATATGGGCAAAATGCCGTATTTATGCTAAAAAAAGAACCCTTCATCTCTGAAGAGTTCTTTTCTGTTTCAATTTTATCTTTATTCAGCTACATCTTTGATACTAAAGCTGAGACGTCCCATCTTGTCCTTTCCGAGGCAGACAACCTTCACATGGTCGCCCAGTGTCAGGACATCTTCCACATGTTCAATTCTCTGCTTAGCGATCTTGGAAATGTGAACCATTCCTTCCTTGCCCGGAGCAAATTCAACGAAAGCACCGAATTCCTTGATGCTGACAACGTCACCTTCCAGAACCATTCCTGCTTCCAGGTCGGTCACGATGATTGCAATCATCTTCTTCGCTTTTTCCATGTTTTCAGCGTCGGTTCCGCAGATTGATACGTTACCGTCATCGGTGATATCGATCTTTACGCCCGTCTTTTCGATGATCGCGTTGATGGTCTTTCCTCTCTGTCCGACTACATCGCCGATCTTAGAAGGATCAATACTCATTTGAATAATCTTCGGAGCATATTTTCCAACCTGCGGTCTCGGCTCGGCGATCGCTTTACTCATGACTTCGTCCATGATGTAAATTCTAGCCTGTCTTGTACGTGCAATCGCTTCTTCGATAATCGGTCTTGTCAGTCCGTGAATCTTGATATCCATCTGGATCGCTGTGATACCTTTCTTGGTTCCTGCTACCTTGAAGTCCATGTCTCCGAAGAAGTCTTCAAGTCCCTGAATATCAGTCAGTACCAGATAATCATCGTCCGTCTCTCCGGTTACCAGACCACAGGAAATACCTGCTACTGCAGATTTGATCGGTACACCTGCTGCCATCAGTGACATAGAAGATGCACAAACGCTGGCCTGTGAAGTAGAACCGTTGGATTCAAATGTCTCGGATACGGTACGGATCGCATACGGGAATTCTTCCTCTGACGGGAGTACCGGCACCAGTGCTCTCTCAGCCAGTGCTCCGTGTCCGATTTCACGTCGTCCCGGTCCTCTGGAAGGTCTGGTCTCACCTACAGAGTAAGACGGGAAGTTGTAGTGGTGCATATATCTCTTGGATGTTTCTGCTTCATCCAGTCCGTCCACTTTCTGAGCCTCTGAAAGTGGAGCAAGTGTGGTAACGGTACAGATCTGAGTCTGTCCACGGGTAAACATTGCAGAACCGTGTACTCTCGGAAGCAGATCTACTTCTGCTGCAAGCGGGCGGATCTGATCAATTGCTCTTCCGTCCGGACGCTTATGATCTTTGAGGATCATCTTGCGGACTACCTTCTTCTGATACTGATATACTGCATCCGGAAGTTTTGCCAGCCATTCTTCATTGTCTGCAAATGCTTCTTCCAGTCTTTCTGTCACTTTGCGGATATTCTCTTCTCTGGTCTGCTTGTCATCGGTAAATACCGCAACTTCCATCTCTTCCGGTGTCACGATCTCCTTCATTGCATCAAAGAGCTCTTCCGGTACAGCGAAACTTACATAGTCATGTTTCGGCTTTCCGCACTCTGCAACGATAGTTTCGATAAATGCGATCACCTTCTGGTTCACTTCATGTGCAGCGAAGATCGCTTCGATCATCTTATCTTCCGGAACTTCATTTGCACCGGCTTCGATCATGATAACCTTTTCCTTTGTAGATGCAACCGTCAGTGCCAGATCGGATTTCTCCTTCTGTGCTGCAGTCGGGTTGAAAACAAACTCTCCGTCAACCAGTCCGACCTGCGTAGATGCTGTCGGTCCGTCAAACGGAATGTCTGAGATTGCTGTTGCGATTGCAGAACCAAGCATTGCGGTAAGTTCCGGTGCGCAGTCCTGGTCTACAGAAAGAACCAGGTTCTCTAAAGTTACATCATTTCTATAATCCTTCGGGAACAGTGGTCTCATCGGACGATCGATTACACGGCAGGTAAGAACCGCATTTTCGGAAGCCTTTCCCTCTCTCTTGTTAAATCCTCCCGGGATCTTTCCAACGGCATATAATTTCTCATTGTATTCCACACTAAGCGGGAAGAAATCGATTCCTTCTCTCGGCTTGTCTGATGCAGTTGCTGTTGACAGCACAACCGTATCACCATAATGCATAAGCGCTGCTCCATTTGCCTGCTTTGCTACTCTACCGACATCAACGCGGAGAGTTCTGCCTGCAAGCTCCATTTCAAATGATTTATACATGCTATTCTTCCTTTCTACTATTCACTATATGTCACCGGCAGCCTTTTCCGAAACTACTGAAAAACCCATCTTCCCCTCCGGATGCAGATACGCTTTTCAGTGGTCTCGGATCTACATACTGCCACAATCTTACACATTATATCACAGCAAGTCCTTAGTTGCAAGGGAAAAGTGACGGGTGACTAACACTAGTCACCCGTCACCCGGTCACCCCTATGCTTCTCGCATCCACACGATCATTTCGCCTTTTCCACGATTATTCCATTCACAATATGGAATCGCTTTTAATGTTACCGGCTTATAACTTGGTTTCGAATTTTCGTAAAGGGTATTACCTGCCTTATCGTAATCTATCCTTTCCCCGCTAAAGACTGCACACATTGTTCCGCAAAGCAGATTTTCATCATACAGTGCCTGCACTTTGCAATTTTCATCGACTTTAATGGAATTCAGATATTCACCGTTATCGATTTCTTCCAGGCAATATACCCAAGGTCCTTTCATCAATGCAATTTTACCGATATTATCGCGCACTCTTGGATTACAATGTACAAAACGAAATTCCACATCGAAAACTACTATAACCTCATCTTGTGGCTCCCACACTCGATTCAGATAAATATATCCCTTGTCAAGAGTATACTCAGTTTCAACTCCATTCACTTTTACAGTTGTATTTGCAGAATATCCCGGTTTTCGTATAGCAAGCGTAAATTCACATGCCTTCTCCTGTGTCACTTTATAAGACACTTCACCGGATTTTGGATAATCTGCATCAATACTTATTTCTACTGTACCATTTGAAAGTTCTGCATGTATTTCACTATTAATAAACAAGTTTGAGTACAATGTATTCTCGCTCACAGCGTACATATAGTTTCCAAGAGATGCTAATGTTCTTGCAATATTGGTAGGACAGCATGCTACTCCGAACCATTTTTGCCGCGTTGTCTTCACATGACGCATCGTGGGATTGTGTTCAGCCACTTCTGGAACAACTTCAAGCGGATTTACATAAAAGAAGTGTCTTCCATCCATGGCAATTCCCGAAAGAAGTGTATTATACAGTGCTTTCTCTACGATGTCCATATACTTGCCATCTTTCGTAATCTGAAACATTCTGTTTGAAAACATTGCCAGTCCAATCGCCGCGCATGACTCTGAATAGTTCGTATTATTCGGCAAATCGTAATCTGTCGTAAAACGTTCTCCATAGGAGGCGGATCCTATACTTCCCGTAATATACATTTTCCTCTGTACAATATTTTCCCATAATTCTTCACATTGATGCAGCAATTCTTCATCGTGATACTCCGCTGCCAAATCTGCCATAGCACTATACAAATACACTGCTCTTACGGCATGACCTTCTGCTTTCGTTTGCTCTTTTATCGGTTTATCTGCCTGGGCATAATCCATATCAAAGTCTGCAAATTCAGGAAAAAAATAATCTCCATTCTTCATTCCTTCTTCTCCAAGGAAATAGCATGGCTTTTTCCCTCGTTCCCTTACAAAATAGTCTGCAAGCTCCAGATATTTCTTCTCACCTGTAACCTTGTACAGCTTTACAAGTGCAAGTTCGATTTCAGGGTGCCCCGGGTAGCCGTGACATTTCCCCTCTTCTTTGCCAAACACATCATATATATTATCCGCAAATTTGCACGCAACTTCCAGAATTTTCTTTTTCCCGGTTGCCTCATAATATGAAACAGCAGCTTCTATCAAATGTCCTGCTGTATAAAGCTCATGTCCTTCAAACAGATTGGACCAACGCGGTTTGCCCGTAATAGTAAAATATGTGTTAAAATATCCATCCGGACATTGTGCATCAGCTATCAGATCAATTGCCTCATCTGCGATCTTTTCAAGTTCCGCATTTTTCTTTTTTGCAAGTGAGTATCCTACGGCTTCCAGCCATTTCGCAACGTCTGTATCCTGAAAGACCATCCCGCCATGCTCCCCTTCTTCTTTTTTTGCTGCAATGCGAAGATTGCGGATGCAATAGCTTTTCTCGGCGTCTTCGACCCGGTCATTGATCAATTCCCATTGATAAGGAAGTATAACATCATCTACCAGATCAATGTATTTATTCCAGAAAGAATCCTTAATCTGAATATCTTTTAACGCTATATTTTTCAATTTATCATTACCCATATGATTGTCCCTTCCACTAGATTTCTCTAATTGATGTCCCTTCAATGATTTTACAAGGAAGAATAATATTGACCTCGCCTTCCTCTCCTTTTTCGATCTTATCAATGAGCAATTCCATAGAGCGATACCCCATCTGTTGCAGTGGTCTGTCAACAGTTGTAATCTTTGGTACACCATAATGTACAATATCGGAATTATCAAAACCTGAAATTGAAATATCATCCGGCACGACAAGTCCCATATCTTTCGCTTCATCCCGGACCGCAACTGCCATTTCATCATTCATTGCAATGAATGCAGTTGGAATATGTTCCTGCTGTAATACAGGTTTTATTACTTTTCTTGTTTCTTTATATTGCCAGTTTCCTACAACAACATTCTCATTTTTCAAATCAATTCCATATTCTTTTAATGCCCGTTTGATTCCATGCATTCGATTCGCCGTAGCCTCGGATTTTTCATTTCCTTTAATTACTGCAAATTCTCTATGGCCCTTCTTAAGGAAAATCTTAGTCAGCTGATACGCCGCTTTTTCATTACTGTATGTAACAGAAGAACCTTCATTAGACGTATAGCAATAACAATATACTACCGGTTTGGGTATATCATGAAGCACATCTTTAATTGTTCTGTCATGCATGCCTACATAAATGATACCGTCCACCTGCATACCGAGTAATAACGCGACTTCTCTGTCAATATCCCCCTGATATTGTGAAATGTGCTCAAACTGGGACTCGATTTTACTCCGCAGCCTGAGATTTCCAAGTATCGTCTGATATCCTTTTCTTTCGGCCAGCTCATTAATTCCATCGATAATAAATGCTGTATGCCATACTGTTACGTCTTCAACCACAACCCCTACCAGCGAAGTCTTGTTCTTCCGAAGGCTCCTCGCCAGAATATTGGATTGATAACCTGTCTCCTTAATAATTCTCTCTACTTTCTGCCTGGTCTCATCACTAACTTTCGCAGTGCCATTCAGTACATATGAAACAGTTGCCGTTGAAACTCCTGCCTTTTCAGCAATCTCTTTTAATGTCATATAGCATACCTTCCTTTTTGGATTTACCAGTTATCTAACCTTTTAATCCCGAAGTCTTTATTCCGCCAACAAGAAATTGATTTCCAAAGAAATACAATAACATTGGTGGTAAAATCATCAGTGTGGCAGCCGCCATAATAGATGGCCAGTTAATCACAAAAGCATTTCCGGAAGTGTACATATAACTGGTCATAATTGCAATCGTAAGTGTACGCCATTTGTCACTATTGATATAAAATACCGGCTGTGTTAATTCATTCCACCAGTATACACAGGAAAGCACTGCAATCGTAGCATACGTCGGTTTTGATAATGGCGCAATAACCTTAAAAAATGTTTGTGCTTTGTTGCATCCATCAATGGTTGCCGATTCGTCCAGTTCTTTTGGAATCGAACGGAAATACTGCCTGAACAGAAAAACGTTATACGGATATGCAAAGCAGGCAGGTACAATCATCGGAAGCAGTGTATCCAGCCATCCAACCTTTCCAAACATAATATACTGCGGAATAATAAGGGCAATATTTGGTATCATCATAGTAACAATAATAATTGAAAAAATCAAGTTACGACCCTTGAATTCCATCCTTGCGAGAGGATAGGCAACCAACGAAGATGATATTAAAGTTCCAGCTGTTGTTCCAAACATCAGTAAGGATGTATTTCTCAAATACAGCCAGATGTTAGAATTCGTAAAAATATATTTATAATTCTCCCATGTAAAATTCTTGGGAATAATATTGGACGATGTTGTAAATTCAGTAAGTGTCTTAAAACCGCCTGTAATGATCCATATAATCGGAAGGAACATAATGACAGCAACGATTGTCTTCAAAATATATAAAATAATATTGTTGGTTCTTTTTTTACTTTTTGCAGATCTCATTCCGTTACCTCCTTAGTTCTCATAATATACAAGCTTCTTAGAAACTCCGAACAGAAGAATTCCAAAAAACGCCGCGATTATGAATAATACAACAGAAAGTGCACATGCATATCCAACCTTCATACTGCTAAAAGCTTCTTTGTAGATTAACAAGCTCAGAACCTGTGTCATTCCCTCCGGGTCTCCGCCTTCGCCGGTCAACGGATACAAAAGTGCAAAAGATCCATTCAAAGCACTTACACAACCATTAACTGCATTGAATAACACAAGCGGTGAAATCATTGGAAGTGTGATATTGAAGAATTTTGCAAAAGCGCCGGCACCGTCCAGATCACTCGCTTCGTATAATTCTGCCGGTACGTCACTGAGTCCTGAACGGAAAATCAACATCATCTGACCGGTATTATAGGTAAACAATGTGATAAAGAATACAACCAGATATACTGTATTGTGATTATAAAGCCAGTTAATTGCTACATTCTTTCCTGAAAACAGAGAGAGCAATGCATTAAACAGACCTGCTTCTTTTCCGAAAATTGTGCGGAATGCATAGGCAAGCGCTACCGACGGAATTACGGATGGCAGGAAATAACAAAACTGGAAGATTCCATTTAATCTCTGTTTCTGATTCAGTAAAAGAGCCATGATCACAGCCCAGATCGTTGTCACAAGGACCATGATAATCGTGAAGAATAATGTAACTTTTACAGAATTCCAGAATATATCACTGGAAAACATATTTTTGTAATTCGCAAAGCCGACATACTCTGAGACACCGTTCAGCTTACGGTTTGTAAGGCTTGTTGCGAACATAAAAGCGATTGGAAACAACGTAAAACATGCAAATCCTATAAACCATGGTGTAAGAAAAAGATAAGCAGTTCTTGTATTTCGTCTTCTCCAGCTATTCGAACGACTTGTTTTCACTTTACTCACTTTTCTTTGCCTCCTTTTTTGAAAAAGGCAATTCCTTAAAGGAATCGCCTTTTAAAACAACTACGGTTATCTTCTTAAATGACTTCCTAGTACCCAATTGTTTCGGCTGCATAATCACAGGATTTTTCAACAGCTTCTTCAGGTGTCATATTGCCGGACACTGCCGAATTGAAGTTACTGATCGCGTTATTTGTAACACCGGACGGCAGGCATGTATATCCAAACACACCAGCAGCAAGTGAATCTGTCATAGCATCCCAATTCTCGATTGTTTTTGCTGACTCAACCTTCCATGCTCCTTCATCTGCAATCTTCATAAGAGCTGACATATTTCCACTTGCTTTTGAGTTGATCGTCTGTCCTTCTTCTCCCATAAGATATTCAATTACAGACCATGCAGTATCTGCATTTTTGCTGTTTGCGTTAATGGTATAGAATCCTGTATGTAAAGTATTGTATTTTACTTTATTTGTCGGAATTGTTGCAATATCCCAGTTAAATCCAAGGTCATCTCCATATGTTGCAATATTCCAGCTTCCTGCCCAACTCATTGCCGCTTTACCTGCTGCAAATAAATCAGCTGTATCAGAAGATGGTTCCGGCATCACGCCCTTGCTTACCATATCTGCGCAATCAGAAATAAACGCTTCTGCACCATCACCGATTACCAGCTTGCCGGTTGCAGGATCGTATACTTGATCACCTGCTCCGCCAATTCCGGCCCACCATGTCTGGACATTCGGAAGATCACATCCGTATACGGAAGTAGTATCTCCATCCTTCTGGGTCAACTTTTCTGCCGCTGCTTTAAACTCTTCGTAAGACCAATCATTTGACGGATATTCAATACCTGCTGCATCAAACATATCCTGATTATAGTACATAATTTCTGTTGCCGCACACCATGGGAGCCCATAGGTTCCACCCAGTCCATCTGACAGAGTATTCACGGCTTCGATAAAATCATTTGTATCAATATCAGAATCAGCAAGGTAATCATCTAATGGAAGAATTCCGTCTGCTGCTGCAAAGTTAGCAATATCACATTCCCAAATAATATAAATGTCAATCGAATCATCTTTTGTTGCAACCATCTGATTCAATTTTGAAGAATAATCACTTTCCGGAATAACAGTTACTTCAAGGTCAACACCTAATGCTTTTTCGCACTGAGCATACATATTGAGTGCTTCGTCTGAATTTGGTTCATTCCATGTTGCAATCGTGATTTTCTTGCTTCCGGAATCTGTACTTGATTCTGTGGATTCCTGACCTTTCGATCCACATCCAGCAACCAGCGTGGTTGCCATTGCTGCCACCATCATTGATGCAATAATTTTTTTTGTTTTCATAACTTTCCTCCTTCTTTTTTACGCTTTCTTCTTTTTAAACGATTAACCTATTTTCCAAATTTTAACTCGTATCAACATGGTTTAACCTCTGTTAATTACGAGTTTAATCGTTTAAATAGTTTTTTAAAAAAAAGAAATGTCGTGTTACAAGAATAAAATAACTCAACATTCCTCTTTTGTCAATATCTATGTTTTGTTTTTTCACTTCTTATTATTTTTCGTCATTTTGCACAATGCTCTTCTCATCATAATACCACGAGAGATTTTCTCCCTCTTTTGGCTCAAGCATATATTTCAACATGATCTTTTCCATCCGGAATGAAAGAATAAACACGAAAAGTCCCGGGATGATCACAAGCAGAAAAATAAACCTCACTGTCAAATACCCAAATACTGCAGCGATAATAGAAAACAACAGGGAACTGAATATATGTTTCCATGACATAAACAAGCTCATTTTTATATTCTCAATCGTTGTATACTCAAATCTGGAAAACAACGGGGACAGATAAATACTGACGAAAATAAAACAAATTCCAATCCATATTGACTCAATACTGTAAACGCGAAAAAGCACGGAGCCTCTCTCCATCTGAAAGACAGCATATATGTTCAAAGCTGCCAAAGCTCCCAGAATCAAATATACAGCTCCCAGCTTCAGGCCCTGTTTCCAGTTTTCCCCAATGAAATGGATAAATTCGTGCGTCGCAGTACCTCGTTCTCTACGAACGCATTTGACCACAGAATAATATAATGCCGAAGTCGACAGGACAATCGTGACAATAGGAAGTGAACATATAATCCACAAAATGCTAACCAGAAATAGATCTGCTATTTTCTCCATAAATCCTGTGAAGCTACCATCAATTCCAAAAATAGTTTTTAACATTTTCTATTTCTCCTATAAAAAGGTGACTAGGGGACGGTGTGACCGGGGCGACCGGGGAAACGAGTAAATAGCCACTTTTGTGACTATGCACCCATCCCCTGATCATCTTCCCCTGGTCACCCGTCCCCCGGTCACCCAATATAATTATCAGAATTACTTTCTCAGACCTAATCTTTCAATCAGTGAACGATATCTTTCAATATCATTCTTCTTAAGGTATGCAAGAAGTCCTCTTCTCTGTCCAACCATCTTAAGAAGTCCTCTTCTTGAGTGGAAATCCTTCGGGTTAGCTTTGAAGTGGTCGTTCAGGTCATTGATTCTTGCTGTAAGAATAGCAACCTGTACTTCCGGAGATCCTGTATCTCCTTCTGTTCTTCCGTATTCCTTAATAATCTGTTCTTTCATTTCTTTTGTGATCATTTGTCACTACCTCCTGATATATACTAATAATTGCCAGGTATTAAGCAGCGGTTGGAGATTCCATCTGCCGAACACCGGTTTTCACACCGCTTTAATATATCACAACAGCCGTATGAAGTCAAGCACTTTTAATCATCATCGTCACTGTAATCGTCCGGCTGATGAATCGCAAATGCAATATTTGTCGCGTGGTCCGCCACACGTTCCAGACCGGATACCGTATCGGAGAAAATCATACCGCCTTCCGGTGTACATCTGTTTTTAGTAAGACGTTTTACATGGGCTCTCTGGAGCTTCTTCTCTTTCTCATCGATCGCATCCTCGAGATCCAGAATTTCCTGCATATGTTCCTGATTGTTGTGTGTGAACATATCCAGTGAGTAGTCCAGAATTTCCATAACCATCTCTGTCATATCCTGAAGCTGCTGTTTTGCCTTATCGCTGAGCTGTGCCTCTCCGTTCCTGATCATTTTGGCTGAATCGGCAAGGTTCTCCGCATGGTCACCGATACGTTCGATATCGTTTACCACGTGAAAGAGTGCTCCCACCATCTGAGAATCGGCGATCGGCATCTCCATCTCGCTGGCCTTCACAAGATAATCCGTGATCTTATGATTCAGGAAGTTGATATACCGCTCTTTCTGGTAGATCACATTGATCTCATCCTCGTTCGGATCACAGAGTGTTTTCATTCCAAGCTTCAGATTATCACAGGCAAGCTGTCCCATGTGTTCGATTTCCTGAATGGCATTCACTGTTGCGGTACTTGGTGTCATCATCTTTCCTTCTCCGATGTAAAGAAGTTCAAATTCATCTTCCGGTGAAGGATCTTTACCCTTAATAATCTTGTAAGTTGCTTTCACTACCCAGTTCATGAACGGGAACAACAGGATTACTTCTGTAATCTTAATGATCGTATGTGCGTTCGCAACCGCACGAGACGGATTGTTTCCTGAGAACTTCAGGATTGCCGTTGTAATCGGATCGGTCGCAATCATCAGTACGATGAAAATAATAAAGGATCCGATAATGTTAAACAGAAAATGAATCCATGCGGCCCGCTTTGCATCCTTCTTTCCTCCAAGGCTGGCAAGAAGGGCTGACATACAGGAGCCCATATTACATCCCAGGATCAAGAACGGACAGATGGCAAATGCCAGAAGCCCTTGTCCTGCCATCAGAATAATGATACCGACCGTAGCCGATGAACTCTGAAGAATGGATGTAATCACAAATCCAACCACGATTGCCATCAGCGGATTGGTCAGTGACTGGAGAAGTTCCATGACTTGCGGAGAGTTTTTCAGGGATGTCATGGCATCCCCCATGGTACTGAGTCCCATGAACAAGATACCAAATCCAAGGACCACCACACCAACTCGTTTGATATTGGTCTTTTTACAGAACATATACATGATCACGCCGATCATGACGAACAGTGGTGCAACATCCGAAAGATTAAATGCAATCAGCTGCCCGGTCACTGTTGTACCGATATTGGCTCCCAGAATGACTCCACTGGCCTGGTACAGATTCATGAGCCCGGAATTTACAAAGCTGACCACCATGACCGTCGTCGCACTGGACGACTGAACTACTGCCGTGAAAAGAATTCCCACCAGCATTCCAATAAAACGGTTTTTTGTAAAGAATTCAAGAATTCCCCGCATCCGGGCACCGGCTGCTTTCTCCAGTCCGTCGCTCATAAGCTCCATACCGAACAAAAACAGGCCCAAACCACCCAGCAGCAGAAAAATCGTTGTGATATTCATATCGTTTTCTCCTTATCCTCTTTTGTGACGGAAATACTCTCTTCCATAAGAGATATCAGACTCTACCTGCTGCCGCATTTCTTCGACAGAGGCAAACTTTTTCTCAGGTCTGCGGAATTCGTAAAGCTGAATCTTCACATTTTTTCCATAAGCATTTCCTTCATAATCAAACAGATAGCTTTCTATCAGCATCCGCTTTTCGTCTGTTACCGTCGGCTTTACACCTACATTGCCGATTCCGTCATACCACACGCCGTCCAGCTTCACGCGGTCTATATAGACTCCGTTCGGCGGAAGCAGTTTCTCTTTGGCAGGATGGACATTCAGTGTGGGAAATCCCAGTCTTCTTCCAAGCTGTTTTCCATATTCCACAATTCCGGCAACCGTATAGGGATACCCGAGCATCTCGTTTACCACTTGCATATTTCCTTTACGCAATTCTTCTCTGACATAAGTACTGCTGATCTCACGATCTCCATACATTTCTTTCTCGATCACGAACAGTTCATAATCATATTCTCCGGCATATTCTGCCAGCATGTTCACATCACCGCGTTTATCGTGCCCGAACCGGAAATCGGTTCCGACCACAACATACTTTGCGTGAAACAGCCCGGAAAGAATGTCACGGATGAAGACTTCTGCCTCCATACTGCTGATTTTCTCTGTAAACGGACACTCCACAAGCGCATCCACCTCATCTTCCAGATGCATACGCCGTTCCTCGTTCGACATGATCCCATCTCTTGGCAGCCCCAGCCGCTCAAAAAGCGGTGTCATGTCAAAAGCAAACACAACCGACTTCACTTCATGCGCTTCCTTCAGCTGACGCACCTTATGAATCAGCTTCTGATGTCCGCGGTGAAGTCCGTCAAATTTTCCAAGTGTAATCGCTGTCCTTCCGTCTCCCCGGTAGGATGCAAGCCCTTTGAAATACTCCATTTCATTTCCTCTTTATGTCATAGTATACAGTCTTACTTCTCTTTTTTGTCAAAAAACATTTTTACGATTTTAAATAATTGATTTTCTTTTTCAAATTCATACACGGCAATAAAATTCCGTTCCTCATCATAGACCCGTACTCTTTCCGCATTCTGAAATCCAGAAAGTTCCGATATCCAGATTACATCCCCCCGACGGAACGAATTGCCGTTCCTCACAGCAGCCGAAGCTTCCGGCGTCAGATACACCTTCTGATAATCCGGGAACATCTCATCCACTTTTATCATATGTTCCTGAAGTGTTCCCTCATCCATAAGTTGCTCCACTTCGGAAATCCGGAGACTTTCTGCCACGCCAAACCGCTCCACTCTTGTCCGGAGCAGGGATTCCATGCATCCTCCGCATCCCAGTTTCTCACCGATATCGTGGCACAGTGTGCGGATATAGGTTCCCTTGGAGCATGTTACTTCCATACGGACACGAGGCAGATCGATCTGAAGGATTCGGATACGATAGATCTGCACATGCCTTGGCTTTCTCTCCACTTCTTTCCCGTCTCTTGCGAGCTCATACAGCTTTTTCCCGCCGACTTTCAAAGCGGAAAACATCGGCGGTATCTGATCGTACTCGCCTTCAAAGGATAATACCACTTCCCGCACTGCTTCTTCCCTCAAATCCGCCGTGTTTTTTTCCTCCAGGATCTTTCCTGTGGTATCCTGCGTATCGGTTGAAATTCCCAGAAGCAGTACCGCTTCGTAGGTCTTATCCTTGTCAGTCAGAAGATCACATAATTTGGTCGCCTTCCCGAGACATACGGGCAGGACGCCTTCGGCTTCCGGATCGAGTGTCCCAGTATGACCGATCTTCTTCTGTCCCACGATCCTTCTCAAACGGGCAACCACATCATGAGAAGTATATCCTTTTTCTTTATAAATATTCAGCACTCCGTGTATCATTTAAGCCTCGTTCCCGCCTTTCATCTGCAGTTCGATCCTTCTTGACAGATTATTGATCACATCATGTACCGTTCCAGACATGGTGCATCCTGCTGCCCTTACATGACCGCCGCCGCCGAAATATCTGGCGATTTCACTGACATCCACAGCTTCGGTAGAGCGCAGGCTGACTTTAAATGTGCCATTTTCCAGCTCATACATGAAGATAGCGACATCCACGCCTTTCGTCAGCTTCAGCTGACTGACAATGCCATCCAGATGCTTGGGCTGTACCTGATAAAATTCCATATCTTTCTTCCGAAGAGAGGACACGATACATCTCCCATCCATGAACCGGATACTTTCCAGAAGCGCACGGCCCATAACCTGGTTCTGAACATAACTTTTTTCGTCAAATGTCTCCGTAATGATCCTGGAAAAATCGATTCCTTTTTCCATCAATGCTGCGGCCGAGCGCATCGTAGACGGATGGGTATTGGTGTACCGGAACACCCCTGTATCGTGCACCATCCCCGTGTACAGACACTCTGCCACTGCTTTCGGGATCTTCTCATGATCCAAAAGATCATAGATCAGTTCTGACGTGGAACTTGCATCCGGTCGTACATAGTTCTCTTCTGCAAAAGCCTGGTTGCTGATGTGATGATCCACACACAGCGAATGCTTTGCATTCTCATAAAGAGGTGCTGAGAATCCCAGTCTGTCCGGTGATCCGCAGTCCAGAAGGATAAACAGATCGTAGATCTTCTCATCCGGGATCTCATGACGGATTTCTTCTGTTCCCTTCATGAACTTGAACGTATTCGGGATTTCCTCCAGATACACATGAATCTCTTTTTCGGGAAAGTTTTCTTTTACATAAAGCCATAATCCCATACAGGAGCCTACACAATCTCCATCCGGACGTATATGACCGCCGACAGCGATCGTCTGCGCTTTCTTAATTGCTTTCTGTAACATGCTCCTCATCCTCTTTTTTCAAATTCTTTGTCAGATCATCAATTTTCTTCGACATATTTACGCCGTACTCGATCGACTGATCCAGCACAAACCGGATCTCCGGTGTATTTCTCATATTCAGTGTATGTGCAAGCTCACGGCGGATATAGCCTTCCGCACTCTGAAGTCCCTTTACCGTGTCTGCCTGTGCCTTTTCATCACCAAGAACGCTGATGTATGCTTTACAGGTCTTTAAGTCCGGTGCAACTTCAACCGCCACCACCGAAGTCATCGGTGCAACGCGGGGATCCTTGATCCCGCCGCGCAGAATATTGCTCAGCTCACGCTGCACCTCCGTATTTACTCTTGTATTCTTAATACTGTTCTTTCTCATATTTCAAAACGCCTTCCTTTATTATCTTGGGATCTCGACCATCTTGAATGCTTCTACCTGGTCACCCTCCTTGATATCGTTGAAACGTTCAAATACAAAACCACATTCATAACCGGCTTTCACTTCTTTCACGTCATCTTTGAAACGTTTGAGGGATGCCAGTTTTCCATCATAGATCACAATGCCGTCACGTGTGATACGAACCTGACAGTCTCTTTCAAACACACCATCCAGCACGTAAGAACCTGCAATGGTTCCGACTCCGGATGCCTTGAATGTCTGGCGCACTTCGGCATGACCAAGAACCTTCTCCTCAAATACCGGTTCCAGCATACCCTTCATGGCAGCTTCTACATCCTCGATCGCATTGTAAATGACGCGATATAATCTCATGTCAACCCCTTCGCGCTCTGCTGTTTCTTTTGCAGATGCATCCGGGCGGACATTGAATCCGATGATGATCGCGTTAGACGCCGCAGCCAGTGTAACGTCTGATTCGTTGATTGCACCGACACCTCCGTGGATGATCTTCACCACAACTTCATCGTTGGACAGCTTCACAAGACTCTGCTTGATTGCTTCAACGGATCCCTGTACATCGGCTTTGACAACGATACCAAGTTCTTTCAGATTACCTTCCTGGATCTGGTTGAACAGATCATCCAGAGACATCTTCGTCTTCGTTTCATCCAGCATTTTCATTCTTCCCTGGCTGATAAATGTCTCTGCAAAGCTTCTCGCTTCTTTTTCGTTACCGCATCCTACGAAAACTTCGCCTGCGTTCGGAACGTCATTCAGTCCGAGGATTTCTACCGGAGTAGACGGGCCTGCCTCTTTCACCCGGCGTCCCTTGTCATCCATCATGGCACGCACTTTACCGTAAGCAGAACCTGCCGCAACCGGATCTCCTACACGGAGAGTTCCTTTCTGTACCAGCACAGTCGCAACCGGACCTTTACCTTTGTCCAGTTCGGCTTCGATCACAAGACCTCTTGCGCGACGGTTCGGGTTTGCCTTTAATTCCATCACTTCCGCAGTCAGAAGGATCATTTCCATCAGATCATCAATGCCTTCTCCGGTACGAGCGGAAACCGGAACAAAGATGGTGCTTCCGCCCCAGTCTTCCGGAATCAATTCGTATTCAGTCAGTTCCTGTTTTACTCGTTCAATATTTGCACTCGGCTTATCGATCTTGTTGATCGCAACAACGATCTCAATTCCCGCTGCTTTCGCATGGTTGATCGCTTCCACAGTCTGAGGCATGACACCGTCGTCTGCTGCTACAACCAGAATCGCGATATCTGTAGAATTTGCCCCACGCATACGCATTGCAGTAAATGCCTCATGTCCCGGTGTATCCAGAAATGTGATCTTTTCTCCGTTCACCTCTACAACAGATGCACCGATGTGCTGGGTAATTCCGCCGGCCTCGCCTTCGATCACATGGGTATCACGGATCGCATCCAGAAGAGAGGTTTTACCATGGTCTACATGACCCATAACACATACAACCGGAGGACGTTTCTTCATTTTCTTTTCGTCCTCTTCTTCCTCTTTCAGAAGCTCTTCGATCACATCGACCACTTCTTCTTTTTCACAGAGCACTTCGAACTCCATCGCAATTTCTTCTGCGGTATCGAAATCGATTTCCTGATTGATCGTCACGATCTTGCCCTGCATAAAGAGTTTCTTCACGATCACAGACGGCTGGATTTTCATCTTGTCAGCCAGTTCCTGAATCGTCAGCTTCTCAGGAATGGTGATCTGCTTGATCTGCTCTTCTGCCGCCTCTTTCTTCGGCTGCGGTCTTTCTAATTTCGGCTGCGGGGTATTATTCTTTCCTTTTTTGCCTTTTGGCATTCTTTCTTCGTTGTCATTATCATCATTTCTGTATTCTTTTTTCTTATGAGCATCCTTCGGTTTCGTACGGCTCGGTTTCTGCTCAGCAATTGCAGGTGCCGGAATTGCCGGGCCGGATTTTCTCCGGTCATCACGACGACCGTCTCTTCTGTCATCCCTGGAATCCTTGTCACGGAAATCGCGGCTGTCCTTGTCACGGAAATCACGTCCGTCTTTGTCGCGGAAATCGCGGTTTTCTCTTCTGTCATCGCGGTCTCTTCCCTGGAACCCTTCTCTTCTTCCTTCGAATGGGCGACCCTGTCTCTGGTCGTCACGGCCTCTTCTGTCGTCACGGTCTCTTCCCTGGAATCCTTCTCTTCTTCCTTCACCTGTGCGGTTCTGTCTCTGATCGTCACGGCCTCTTCTGTCGTCACGGTCTCTTCCCTGGAACCCTTCTCTTCTTCCTTCAAACGGACGATTCTGACCGCCGTTTTGCGGACGGCCTCCCTGCGCGTTATTATTTCCCTGCGGGCGGCCTCCCTGCGCATTGTTATTTCCCTGCGGACGGCCTCCCTGCACATTGTTATTTCCCTGCGGACGGCCTCCCTGCGCGTTGTTATTTCCCTGCGGACGGCCTCCCTGCGCGTTGTTATTTCCCTGCGGACGGCCTCCCTGCGCATTATTATTTCCCTGTGGACGGCCTCCCTGACGCTGTCCCTGCGGACGGCTGTTTCGTCCGCCGTTCTGTGTATTCTGAGGACGGAACACCTGAACAATATTTTTCTTCTTCGGTACCTCCGTCTCTTCTGTCTCTTTTTTCGGCTGTACTTCTGCCGGCTTCTTCGCCGCTGCCGGTTTCTTCATCATATCGACCTGCTCATCCGAAAGAGTGCTCATATGACTTGCAACTTCGATACCCTTTTCCTTTAACATGGCGAGCATCTCTTTGTTCGTCTTATTCATCTCTTTCGCGAGCTCATATACTCTTAATTTTGACATATATAACTACCTCCTATGCAACCGTATCCTTCTCTGTATCCAACTGCTTTCTGATTCCTTTCGCAAATCCTGCATCCGTTACCGCAAGAGACGCGCGGAATTCCTTCCCCATTGCATGCCCCAAGGTATCTTTATCTCCATAAAAATAGATTGGCACTTTATAAAAATCACACATATTCTGAAATCGTTTTCTGGTATTGTCCGATGCATCCGCCGCGACGATCACGAGATATGCATCTCCCTCCTTGACTGCTTTTTCCGTAAGGAATTCTCCGCTTTTTGTCTTACCCGCTTTCGTCGCAAGACTCAGAAGGGACAGTGATTTATTCAACTTCAAGATTTTCCAGCTCCTTTTCCAGGTTCTCATAGACTTCCTTCGGGATCGTCTGCTTGAATGAACGTTCAAGCCCTTTGTTCTTTCTTGCCTTTTCCAGGCATTCCTTCGAGAAGCAAAGGTACGCCCCGCGTCCGTTCTTTCTTCCGGTCGCATCGAGAACAAATTCATTCTCCGCTGTTTTCAGAATACGCAGCATTTCTTTTTTACTCTTCATTTCCTGACATCCCACACACTTGCGCATGGGAATTTTTCTCATAGCGCTCAACGTATCACTCCTAATTATTCTTCATACAGATCCAGATCATCGGAAGTATAATCCTCTTCCCCGGAATAATTCTCAGCAGGTTCATCCTCCTGATAGTCCTCCTCCATAGCCATTTCCATATAATTTGCCGGGAGTTCGCCGGATTCGATTGCCTGGGTCTCACTCTTGATATCGATCTTGTATCCGGTCAGGCGGGCAGCCAGTCTTGCATTTTGTCCTTCCTTGCCGATGGCGAGGGATAACTGGTAATCCGGAACGATCACGCTTGCCGTCTTCTCATCCGGATCAGCCGCAACCGAAATAACCTTCGCCGGGCTGAGCGCATTCTCGATCAGAAGTGCCGGGTTCTCATCCCAGTTGATGATATCGATCTTCTCACCGCGGAGCTCATTTACCACCGCTCCGACTCTGGCGCCGTTCATACCGACGCATGCTCCGACCGGATCCACATCCGGGTCATTGGACCACACAGCAATCTTGGTACGGGATCCCGCCTCTCTGGCAATGCTCTTGATCTCCACGATACCGTCCTTCACTTCGGTAACCTCTGCCTCGAAAAGACGTTTTACCAACTCCGGATGAGTTCTGGAAACCAGGATCTTCGGTCCCTTCGTGGTGTTCTTCACTTCAACTACATATAACTTGACTCGTTCGGTCGGCTGGAATACTTCTCCCTTCACCTGCTCGTTTTCTGTCAGCATCGCATCCGCCTTACCAAGGTTGATGCTGATATTCTTGCCGACATAACGCTGCACGATACCGGTCACGATATCCTTCTCTTTTTCAAAATACTGATCGTAAACGACTTTTCTCTCCTCTTCACGAATCTTCTGAAGAATCAGATTCTTCGCATTCTGCGTTGCGATTCTTCCGAAAGATTTGGACTCGACCGGGATCTGTACGATATCGCCCAGTTCATAGGACGGATCCATCATCTTTGCATTGGTAAGACTGATCTCTTCCACCGGATCCTCTACCGTCTCAACAACTGTTTTCTCCTGGAACAGAGAATAGTCACAAGTCTTACGATCCATGATCACTTTAATATTGTCAGCTTTTCCAAAATGGTTCTTACATGCACTGATCAGTGAATTCTCAATTGCATCCATCAGCGTTTCCTTGCTGATGTCTTTTTCCTGTTCAAGAATATTAAGCGCTTCTAATAATTCTGTGTTCATTTTCTTTTTTCCTCCTGTCACTAGAAATCAAATGCGAGACGAATCAAAGCAATATCTGCTCTTTCGAATGTCTTTGTCTCTTCGTCTTCATACTCAATGGTAACTGTATCCTTATCATAACTCTTTAAGATTCCAAGAAATTCTTTCTGTCCGTCGATTGCCCGGTATGTCCGGATCTCCACTTCCTCGCCCAGGCTTCGTTCAAAATCTCTCTCCTTCTTAAGCGGGCGTCCCAGTCCCGGAGAGCTGATCTCCAGAATATATGCCTCATCAATAAAATCTTTCTCGTCCAGAATATCGGACAGTTCGCGACTGACCACCTCACAGTCATCGACCATGATTCCCCCCGGCTTGTCGATATAAGCTCTGAGATACCAGTTGCTTCCCTCTTTGACATACTCTACATCCCAGAGTTCAAATCCATGCTTTTCGAGGATCGGAAGCAGAATTTCTTCCGTTTTCTGTTCATACACTTCTCTTTTTGACAATCTGCAACTTCCTTTCTTTTTGAATCTGTCCCGTCACCGAGCACTTCGTAAAAAGAAGAGTGAACTTTCGTCCACTCTTCTGCTCATTTCCTATGTTACTGGTAATAACTATAACACTTTCAATTCTCAAAATCAAGTATTTTCCGCTATTTTCTCATTTTCGTTCCGATTCCATCCCGCCGTGCCAGCTTCAGACGGTTCAGTGTGATCTCTTTCTCATGAAACATAACCTTTGCTTCCGTTCCCGGGAGTTTGACAGTTAAACAATAGGAAAAGTACTTGCAGGCCGCATAAAACCTGTTTTTTTGTGTCAATTTTTTGGTTTTATTGTATTGTATTTTATTGCAATGTA